>CAZTFR010000010.1:0-2841 GCA_964612945.1 uncultured Thermoplasmatales archaeon | reverse complement strand
TCATCAAAAAAATAGGGGGATTAAAGTGAACAAAACTACACTTTTTAACTTTTTTGTGCTGTTTGTTCTGGGTTTTTTTGGTTTTATAGTTATTATTTCCACTCAGCTACGGTATTCTACACATTTTACCTCAATTATTTCAACATTTTATGTTGAAAATATTTCTGTAACCGGTGCTTTTAACGCTGTTGTTGCCATTTTACTTGATTTCAGGGTCTATGATACATTAGGTGAGCTCTTAGTTATTTTTGTTACAATTTCTGGTATATCGCTTTTGATTGGGAGGAAACTATGACATCTCGGATTGTGAAAACAATTTCAAGGACAATTATTCCTTTTATTTTTCTCTTTGGAGTATACATGATTCTCTTTGGACATATCTCTCCAGGGGGTGGTTTTCAAGGTGGTGTTATTGTTTCGATGGGAGTCATACTTGCTATTGTGGCCTATGGGGAAGATATCATTGAACGTTATAGATGGGAGATATCATTGGTGGAAGTACTTGGTGTTGCCTTTTTTATTATTGCAGGACTATCGGGTATTCTTATCGGTAAGTCTTTTTTTTCAAGTTTTAATGCAATATGGATTTTAAATATTATCATCGGAGTGAAGGTTTGTTCAGGAATTGTGCTTTTTTACATGTTATTTATACGATGGGAGTATCTCGATAATGATTAACGGCATCAATATTGGTTTAGTCTTATTCTTCGTTGGTCTCTATGGGATCATTACCAATAAAAATCTTATCAAAATAATTATGTCTCTTGCTATCTGTAGTAATGGTGTTGTTCTCTTTTTTATATCAATTGGTTATGTTAAAAACGGTGTTCCTCCAATTATAACGACTGCTGCGACAAACGTTGTTGATCCTGTTCCACAAGCATTGATGCTGACGATGATCGTCATCAATCTTTGTGATACAGCAATTGCATTAGCAATTACGGTATGGCTTCATAAAACATTTGGGACTGTGAATATTGATGAGATAACATGATAGAACATATACCTGTTTTCTTTCTGATAACACCCTTGATCGCTGCGATTATTGTTTCGATACTCAATATACTTTCAAAAAAAGAGTTTCTACAAAGAAGTATTACTGCTTTTAGTTTGGCTTTACCTTTTTATTATTTATATCTCGTTTTTCAAGAAATTACTATTGAAACCATATCATATGACGTAGGAGGCTGGCTGGAGCCCTATGGCATCACGATGGTAATTGATGAAGTCTCTTTCATCCTTCTTTTGGTTACGGCAATTCTTGGCATTTTAACATATATGTATTCACTAAAATATGTTACAAAAGAAGCAGGGAAGTTTTACTTTTTTTTCTTGCTTTTAATGACCGGTTTGAATGGAATATTTTTATCAGGTGATATCTTTAATCTCTATATTTTCTTTGATTTAACCATTATCTGTAGTTTTATTCTCATCACATTTGGTGGTGATCGTTATTCATATAAAGGATCTATTAAATATCTTATATTAGGCACACTTGCATCCTTGTTTTTTTTGCTTGCTATTGGTTTTATTTATGCTGAAACAGGTTTGTTAAACTTTGAATATCTCCAAAATAGCATTCCTTTAATTCCTCTTCAGACACAAATAATCATTTTTACATTGCTGTTAGCTGCCATTGGTATAAAATCTGCAATTATTCCTTTTCATACATGGCTTGTTGATGCGCATTCAACAGCGCCCATTCCGATTTCTGCAGTCCTTTCTGGAATTATTGTAAAAGCAGGAGTGTATCTTTATCTTAGAATAACTTCATTTGGTTTTGAAATTCCAAACATACAGGAAGTTGTCCTTTTTTTAGGTGCATTAACAGCTGTAGGTGGCGTTATTAATGCCCTCCTTCAATGGGACATAAAAAAAATTACGGCCAGTCATACGATCTCTCAGATAGGTATTATTTTTATCGGACTGGGTACCTTCACAACTCTTGGGATAACTGGTGGTCTGCTTCACCTTGTTAATCATGCCTTTTTCAAAGCATTGCTTTTTCTTTGTGCTGGAGCAATTATCTATAAAACAGGGACAAAAGATATTCGTGAGCATAAACTTGGTATGAGTATGCCCATAACACTTATTTTATATCTTGTGGGAATACTTGCAATTTCAGGGATAACACCGTTTAACGGATCTATCAGTAAAACACTAATCGAACAAGCAGTTAATACCTATCCTGTTATTTATTTCATGCTGATTGTAACGGGCGCGGGAACGGTAGCAAGTTTCTCAAAGATACTCTACTACTCTTTTCTTAAAAAGCCTGAAATACGATCTAAAAAAATTAGGGATACTGAAGCTCCACTTCTCTTTCTTATACCAATGACTACTCTTGCATTGTTATGTCTCTTTATCGGTATCATGCCTTATCTATGGTTGGATACTTTTATCCTTCCTGCATCCTATACTCTATCAGGTGTTGTACCACTTAATCTTACGTTTATTCAACCAATAACTATCCTCAAAGAATGGCTCATTGTCGCAGGAGGCATTCTACTTTTATTTTTTGTTCTACGTATTTCATCAAGTATTGATAGTATACGAAAAAAAATTGCAAACATATCTGTGAATCATTCTATCATATTTATGATTATAACTTTGATCATTGTTTCGTTACTATTTGGAGTATTAAACTATTGATTAGTAGGTTTTAATCTTTTTTAACCAAACGAAAAAATAAGGAAATATTCCTAACGGTTTTTCTCCTATTAGAACTATATGTATGCAGGTGAAGGAATTTGAAAGCGTTCTTAATATTAAAAAAAAAATTATAATTTTTTTATTCCAACATGGGTTTAATACCCCGGAGCTCTGCTCCGGTTGTTTTTT
>CAZTFR010000009.1:4590-54116 GCA_964612945.1 uncultured Thermoplasmatales archaeon | reverse complement strand
CAATGCTAAAATGCAATAAACCAAAGAAACAAGCTAATTTTTCAACAGCCTCCAATAGTACTCAAAAACAATAAAGAAATGATCAGCGATGTAGTTTATGATGTAGTATGAAATATGCCATAAACTTTCATGAAGATATTGAACGTTTTCTCTTCGAGGAGTTACACAGCAGTGGAGATATCACCTCCGATGCCTTATTCACCGATGAACACGCAACGGCACATATCATCGCTCGACAAAGCTGCATCCTTGCAGGTATACAGGAGATAACTCAGCTTTTTCAGCATACCGGTGCCATATTCAATCCAGAGTATGCTGATGGACAACAGGTGGAAAAAAACCAACAAATTGGCACAATTTCCGGCTCTGCACGAGCCATATTAAAAGCAGAACGACTTGCATTAAATATTCTTGGAAGAATGAGTGGAATCGCTACAGAGACACACAAGCTTACTACGATATGTCAGCAACAAAATCATAACATCCAGATTGCGGCAACACGAAAAACAACGCCAGGATTCCGGTACTATGAAAAAAAAGCCGTTGAAATCGGTGGGGGAGAGCCGCATCGATTTGGCTTATTTGATGCCGTGCTTATCAAAGATAATCATATTAATTTCACGGGTTCAATAAAAGCAGCTATTGAAAAAATACAGCAGAAATTACCAGAAAAATCCATTGAAATCGAGGTAGAAAAGAAACAGGACGCACTAACAGCCGCACGAATGAATGTTTCTGTAATTATGCTTGATAACATGTCTGCAGCAAAAGCAAAAGAAACCGCCACCCACATTCGATCAATAAATCCAAACATTCTCATCGAAGTCTCAGGTGGAATCACAAAAGATAACATCACAGAATATTGTTTTGCAGATCGTATTTCACTGGGCTATCTCACGCATTCAATCGCAAGTATAGATTTTTCACTTGAATTTCTGTAGTTTTTTAGGAAATATTTAAGAATAAAAAGATTATTACAATACTACGAAATATATAATATTTTGATCGATGGGAGCGTATTATAGAGAGGATGGTGAATTACTAAATGAGGAAGATTGTGGAAGACGCCATGGCAGCTGCTGAAGATACGAAGAATATCTCAAAAACCACGTCTAAAAAAGAGAAGAAACCAGAAAAGAATACTACAAAGAAAAACACTCCTCCAAAAGAGGAATCTTTTAAGGTTGCAGGTATCGATAACTCAGAATTAGAAGAGATACTCACCGGCCTTACCACAACCATAAAAGTGGTGGGATGTGGTGGAGCTGGCACAAACACGATTACCCGTTGTTTTGGTGAAGGAATCTCCGGTGCAGATTTAGTTGCAATCAATACGGATGCACAACATCTGCTTCTTTCAGAAACCCCTCACAAAATTTTAATTGGACGACATCTTACTCGTGGACTTGGTGCAGGATCATTACCTCAGATCGGCTATGAAGCTGCAATGGAAAGCGAGCAGGATATACGATCTGCTATCATTCCTGCAGATATGGTTTTTGTCACCTGTGGTCTTGGTGGTGGAACAGGTACCGGAAGTGCTCCTATTGTTGCCCAAATCGCAAAAGAATCAGGTGCACTGACGATCGGCGTTGTTACGCTACCCTTTGGCGTTGAAGGCATTATTCGCATGGAAAATGCAGAAAATGGTCTGCAGAAACTCCGCGACATATGCGATACCGTTATTGTAATTCCCAACGATAAACTCTTGGATATTGTTCCAAATCTTTGCTTAAACGCAGCCTTTAAGGTTGCTGACGAAGTGCTGATGCGCTCCATTAAAGGCATCACTGAAATGATCACTATGCCGGGTCTTGTTAACCTTGATTTTGCTGATCTAAAAACAGTGATGAAACGTGGTGGAGTCGCTATGATCGGACTTGGGGAAGCAGAAGGAGAAAACAAAGCAATCACTGCAGTATCAGAAGCATTAAACTCGCCCCTGCTCGAAGTTGACATATCAGATGCCACGGGGGCATTAGTAAATGTCACAGGTGGCGATGATATGACTATCAGTGAGGCAGAAAAGGTCGTTGAAGAAATCTACGGCAAGATTGATCAGAATGCCCGTATCATTTGGGGAACAACGATTGATCCAAATCTGTCCAAGACTATTCGAGCAATGCTTGTGATTACCGGTGTAAAATCCAAGCAAATACTGGGTCCTGCACAACGGAACATGGAAAATCAAGAATTTGGCATTGACATTGTTGCATAATATTTTCGCCAAATTCTTTATATATTACTTACTGTTTGACCCATATCAAATTACTTTAGGTGTTAACGTTGAGTAAAAACAGTGGTATAATCAATCGCGCATGGGAGCTTCAGGAGCGAATTGAAGCTCGGCAACAACGCATTGGGAAAGGAAAATATGGACGAGTTCTTAAAATGGCTCGTAACCCTACCAATGAAGAATACGAAAAAACTGCAAAAATTGTTGCCGCAGGAGTCCTTATTGTCGGTGCCATTGGATTTGTCATCTACATCATCCGTGAGGTTGTTGCACCTATTATTCTGGACGCACTTGGTATATAATTAGAAACGTTTATGTTGATTTTTATGGCACAGGAAACTGATTTTTCAAACACACAGGAGGAGGAAGAAGAACGTACTCATATTTTCACCATTAAAACACAGGTGGGAAAGGAACAAAACACTGCCGATCTTATCAATAGTCGTGCCACAAAGTCGAAAGTAGATATTCCCTCCATTCTTGTTACCCCTGAGCTTCGGGGCTATATCTTCGTGGAAGGATATGACGAAGAATTGTTAAAAAATATGATAAAAACAATATCGTATGCGCGCAACATGTTAGATGGGGATATTCCCATAGATCAGATTGAACATTTTCTCACCCCCACCTCGGCTGTTGCCAAGATCACTGATGGAGACATCGTTGAAATGGTTGCTGGTCCCTTCCGAGGGGAGAAAGCAAAAATCACCCATATCGATTATTCAAAGGAGGAAATCACAGTTGAATTATTAGATTCCATGGTTCCCATCCCCATTACTGTGCGAGGAGAACAGGTACGTATTATCAAACGAAAAGACGACGAAGGAGGAGAACCACAACCAAAGAAAGGAGGTTAACTGTGTATGGCAGAGACAATAGAAGCACTCGTTGAAGGAGGAAAAGCATCAGCAGGACCACCACTCGGCCCAGCTCTTGGTCCGATGGGGGTAAACATTATGCAGGTCATCAACACCATCAATGAAAAAACAAAACAATACAACGGCATGAAGGTCCCGGTGAAAGTCATTGTTAATCCGAAAACAAAAGAGTTTGACATTGAAATAGGGACACCACCTGCCGCATCGTTGATTTTAGCAGAAATCGGAAGTGAAAAAGGATCATCACAACCAAAAACAAAGCCCATCGGTAGTCTCACTATTGATCAAGTCATCAAAATTGCAAAGATGAAAGAAACAAATCTGATTGGAAAAGACCTGAAACATAAAGCAAAAGAAATCATTGGCACCTGTTTGTCAATGGGGGTTAAAGTAGAAGGAAAACCTGCAAAACAAGCACAAATCGCAATTGATAACGGTGATTTTGACACAAAACTTTCATAAGAGGTGCTCTACACCTATTTATTTATACATTTACCACACTACAATTGAGACAATCTCATGCAAAAAGCAACCTATGCCGCTGGATGCTTCTGGGGGGTACAGGCGGAATTTGACACCATTACCGGTGTACTAGAAAGCCTTGTTGGCTATTCAGGGGGAACAACGCAGAATCCAACCTATGAAGAAGTCTGTACCGGCAAAACAGGTCACGCAGAATCTGTGCAACTCACGTTTGATACTATCCAGATAACATACGAAGAACTGCTAGATGTATTTTGGCGCATTCATGATCCTACGACTCTAAACCGACAGGGGCCAGATGGAGGAACACAGTATCGATCAATTATTTTTTATCATACCAATCGACAAAAAGAAATCGCAGTGGCATCCAAAAAGAAACGACAACAAACCCTACCGGATGATACAAAAATTGTCACCGAAATTATTCCTGCTCAGCTCTTTTATCCGGCAGAGGAGTATCATCAAAAATATTTCCAAAAGAAGAAGCAGAGGGTTTTGTAATCTGCCGATAGTGTTAAATCCTTCTGAGCCCACGCTGGAAGAATTGAATGATTGATTTCTGCATGCGATCCTGTCGATAACTCAACGGCATAATTCGACCTTCACCCCATGTCTGTTTTTTCTCAATAGCAGCGATGATATCATCACAGGTAAGACTCGTAGAATCAACCGTGGTATAGCCATAGCCTGCATAGGCTGGTGTATGCGAATCACTGCCCCCGGTTCCACCTAACATATATTGGCGAGCAATTTGTGCGGTGTGCACATTTGTTTTGGGAGTACTACAGCTGTTGAATACCTCAATTGCATGTATTTTCTGTTTTACGTTCTCTAAGTTTTCTAGATGAATTCCAGATAAATTTCTATAGAGATGAGGGATAATTGGTGTTCCACCAAGATTAAGAATTTCATCAATAGTTTCCTCTGTTGAAAGCCCCCGGGAAACGACTTTTCTCACGTTTAACGCAAGAATATGCCCATCCTTACTTGAGATTTCAAGACCCGGGATGATAAGAAAATCTTTTGATGCATGTTTCATTGCTTCAAGTGATCCAGCGAGAGTATTATGATCGGTGAGAGCCATACCTTGAAATCCTTTTTTTTTCAATGTCTGTATGATTTCTTTGGGCGTTCCGGTTCCATCTTCTGAATAGCAAGAATGGACATGCAGATCGAGTTTTAACATGACACCTGCTCCTGCGGCAATCAGGGTAAAATACATCTCTATTAGTATCTTGCGGTCAAGAATATATTCAAAAGCGAAAAATATTTTCTCGTCTATAGCATGAAAATTATGGCCCACATAATGATATTAATAAGCACTGCGTAGAGTCCTACTCGTATAGCATTACAACCAGTGAATTGTAAAAAATGCTTGGATATCAGCACATACGAGGTAAAGATGAGAATGAGTGCGATGAGAAGACCACCAAGAAAGCCTGCAAATATGAGTTCAACAATGATGCCTATGAGACTAATTGCTGCAACAGCGAGCAGTACTTTATATTTTGAAAACAAAAAAACGTCTTCTTTTGTGAGAACTTTACTGAAATAGAGAAGGTAAATTGCTGAATACACAATAAGGATGTTGAAACAAAAATCAATAACAAAAATCAATATTATCCAGAAGGAATCCACATTTTGAACATCAGATGATCCTACTATTTCCTTTTTTGGTTCAGGGTAAACTGGAATAGGATTTGCATAGCTTTTGCAACTTAGACATGAAAAGAGTATGATTACTGTTAATAGAAGATAGATGTGATATCTTCGGGAAACCATGATCAATGAATCGTTAAAAGATATTTAAAAAAATAGTATTAATACGAAAGTGTATTGAGAAAAGCCTGATAAGACGTCCTCAAACAGCCATTCTACCGGCTGCTATGAGGACGCTTAAAATTATAACAATCCACAGTAGCATCCCAACAATTGAAATAACCCTCCAGTTTTTTAATAGTCTGAATAACACGCTCAACCTTACCATTACTCTGAGGATGCTTAACACGAGCTTTGATATGCTTTATACCAAAACCCTTAAGGCTTTGCTGAAACTGGTTAGGCTTAGGATCTTTACAAGTCTCCCGGGGTAGACTAGTAAACTGTGTACCATGATCCGTCATCAACTGAAGAGGGATACCATACCCTATGATAGCCTGTTTAAGCACAGAAACCGTGTTTTTCGTAGTAGCATTTTTAAACACACCATATCCTGTTATAAAACGTGAGGCATCATCCTCAAAAAGAATAACCTGATCCTGCCTTTTTTCAAACCAATCAGCATGCCAGAGGCTATTACTATACCGTCTTTGATAACGTATCCATTTACGACGACGTTGCTTCCTTGGTTCCTCCTGAGATAGACCTTCTTGTTTTAGAATACGATGAATACGATTATGCCCAATATGAGTTTCTTTACTGTCAATAATCTTTTCAAGAGCCACAGCACCAGATAAGGGATGTTCTTTTCTAGTCTCAAGAACAATCTCTTTTTCCTTATTTGAAACAGGTCGGGGCTTGCGACCTGGTTTCTTAGGAAAAGGTACCTGTTTTGTTTCCTTATAATTAAGATAAAGTTCTCTAACCCATATAGGAGTTACATCCATAGTTTTTGCTATACTATACACCGATCTTTCTCCCTTCTTCATTTCTCGGATAATCCACCGGATTTTTCGCTGATTTAGTTTTTTCATGTATACTAAATCAGTTACTTTATTTTCTCGAAGGAAGTAATTTCGGGATAACACAATACTGGATTATAAAGAAAATATTAAATAAGGGATGGATGTTGCTCTCATAATTGGGGAGAGGCAACACTTATGCAAAGTATGAAACAAACACCGTTAAAGCAGCTTCGTTTTGGAGAACTTGAATTAGTGGATAAAAGTCTTTTTTTTATTTGTGCTAATCGAAGAGATACCTAAAAAGTATAGATTTTTGAAAAATCACTCCGATTGCAAGAACAACTTATTTAGGTTGTGAATAAATACATGCAGTATTGTAGAGGAACAAATAATTGCTTTTTATGGTGATGTAGGATGAGTGCAATTGGGATGGGGCAGTTAACAAAAAAAGACATGGTGCAACGTATACCTTCAGGTATTCCGGGGTTAGATGATCTACTTGAAGGAGGATTTCCAAAAGAGAGTATTACTCTTGTCTCAGGAACACCTGGTACGGGAAAAACGATTGTGTGTTTTCAGTTTATTCAAGCTGGTTTAGATGCCGGTGAAACCTGTTTATATTTGACCTCTGATGAGCGTACTGAAAACCTGCTTCGTCAGTCATCGGAGCTGGGGTTTGATTTTCAATCAGCGGTGGATCAGAAGCAATTGAAGATTATGTATTTGAACTTGGAAAAACAAACAGTTCATCGGGAGATCGAAGAAGAAATCTCCACCGGTGCATATACCCGCGTGGTATTGGATTCTCTAACACCACTTTCTGAAGTACCCGTATGGGTAGTCAGCAAGGGTGCAGAGATTATCCCCTCTGAAAATTCCTTTTCCACAAACGCATATCCCTTAGATTCAGTACAAGCAATGCGGGTGCACATCAGAAGAATTATGAGTATTCTTACTGCAAATCATTCAACGTCGCTGGTCACCTCAGAGGTCCCAGAAGGAACACGGCAGCTGTCGCGTGATTCGGTTTCTGAATTTCTATCTGATGGAATCTTATTTTTAGATCTGGATACCTCCATGGATCGCCGGAAACTGACCATTCGTAAGATGAGAGCGACCCATCATACGTTAAAACCGCAGGATATCACCATTCAAGACGACGGAATCCGTATCCTTTAAGCAATGGGCCATAAACTACAAAAACAGAGACATCATGTAGATGTATTTGTATGAATGATGCAGATAAGCTGCTTTCTTCATTTGAAGTGTTTTATGTATCAAAAGAACCCAGCCAGAGCCCTATTCATTCGCACATGTTAACTCTTGCTGAAACCTTCACGTCTCTTTCCCCTCTTCAAAAATGTCACGCGGTCCTCAGTTATCGTTTTGGAAAACGAGTAGTTGTCACCACGACCGACAAAGCATTTGCTTCCCTCTCATCAGATGATTTCATTGAACTTGTCGATTACGATCCCCTGAAAAGAGTTTTACTTGTTTTGGGAAAGAAAAAACCAGGTGAATCAGCTCCGATTCATTTTATGATCCTGCATGCGCGAACGGAGATGCAGACGCTGTTGGAACTGCAAGATCCACATCAGCTAATCTCTCTTGAAACCTGTGAAAACATTCATAAACTGCAGGAGAAAAAAGTAGATATTATTGATAAAGTTAAAACAATTCTGAAAGCGTTTCGTACTGCTTCTTGCGTTAGCATAGGTGAACACTCTATCTTTCTTATTGGGAGAAATTTAAAAGAAATAACGCATACCTTACACGTGTTAGCAGGTGAAAGCACAAATGAAGATATCAGAAAATGAGTATCAGGTTCTTTGGGTAGAGCAGGGAAAAATAAAATTTATCGATCAACGCAAGCTTCCTCTCTCTTTTGAAGTGTTTACCGCTGAAACCGTCAATGACGTAGCCTTTGCAATCAAAGAGATGGTGATACGAGGTGCACCTGCAATTGGTGCAGCAGCAGCGTATGGGATGGCTTTGGGATCACAAGATCCAGATGCAAGCGCAAAGATACTACTGGCTGCTCGGCCTACTGCTCATGATTTGTTTTATGCTGTTGACTATATGAAGGAGAAAATAAAGCACGGAGATGATCCCCATTCGGAGGCAGAGAAGTATGTCAATGATATTATTGATCGCTGTCGACGTATCGGAGAGCATGGTGCCAAACTTATCAAGAATAAAATGAACATTTTAACGCACTGTAATGCAGGCGCGCTTGCTACGGTTGATTATGGGACAGCGCTTGCACCGTTTCGGGTCGCAAAAAAGCAGGGGAAAACGTTTTTTGTGTTTGCAGATGAAACCCGTCCTCGTTTACAAGGTGCTCTCACTGCATGGGAACTACAACAGGAAGAGATACCCTATGCGGTTATCGCAGATAATGCTGCAGGTCATTTTATGAAAAAAGGGGAAATTGATTTAGTGATTACGGGTGCTGATCGTATTGCAAACAATGGTGATGCAGCAAACAAGATCGGAACCTATGAAAAAGCGGTGCTTGCCAGGGAAAATAATATTCCATTTTATATTGCAGCCCCGGTAAGCACTATTGATTTTTCTATAAAATCAGGTGATGAAATTGTTATCGAGGAACGCGATCGAAAGGAGATATCTGAAATCTGTGGGCAGAAGATTCTTGGTGATGATGTCCCCGTGCGTAATCCCGCGTTTGATGTTACACCTCACTGCTATATCACTGGTTTTATCACTGAGGAAGGAATCAAGAAAAAAATAAGCGGCTCTGGTTAGCCGTTATTGATTGGTTGGTAGGGGTTAAAGGCGGGATCTCCATATAAGGTGAATTCATGGAGTGCCACATATTTTTTGTCAAGAACACGGGTGCGGTCGTTACCTGAAAGCTGTTGAGAGGTTGATCGGCGTATCTCTTCATCCAGGAAGGGAAGACCTGTTGAGATGGACAGTGGTGGCGTCCAGAGGAACGTAGAATTTGCGTCTTTTTCGAGGTATTTGTTTTTTGCGTTTCTGAGAGCCATGCCAGTAGTGGAGTCATTTTGGATGAGATCAAGGATGAAGTCTTCACCAATGACCGCACCGAAATGAAGATCCGGGTATGTTCCCCGCAGTTTGAAATCAAGTATTGCTTTGAGAAGACCCAAGGTTCCGATGCCCCATCCGCCGGGGAGGGGGCGTGGTTCGAGGTAACCCGGGTCAGCAGTGACGCGGGTCGCACCTACGTAGGCGTTTGCTCCTGCATGAAGATATGCTTGGGAGAGTGTGTTTTCGCCACGTATGCCATCAGTTCTGCCTGTAATACAGCTCACCACAAAAATAACTGAGGGGCCATATTCCATATCGTGAACGGAACGAACATCAAAGGATCCTTTTGCGGAGAGACCACTTCGTATTTGTGGGAAAATTCGCGAAAACATGGTAACTCCTGGAAAGCCACGGGAGCCGATAAAAACGTCGCCTGCTTCATATAAGTTGTAGATGCCATGAGCAAAGGTGAAGATGAGACTGCTTCCAAGTTGATCTGAGGCACCGGTGACTTTTTCTTTTGAATTGAGCAATAGTATGAGTTTTTGGGGAAACAGTAGCTTATTGAATACACCTAAATTTTTGATAAGTGCGAGGTCATCCTCTGAATATCCCTCCCGTTGGGATTGAAGCCAAATTGTATTTTTAACCTCGTATCCTCCTGATTCCATACTTTCTCCAATTCGTTTATTGATGAAGTTGCTTTCGCCGGTAAATGCTTTGGTTGGTTCATCTCTTCCGGTTCCAGTTAGCCGCCCCAGCAGTTTTCCGATGCGAGTAGCAAGAGGAAGGTTTTGAAATTCAAGTCCACATCCGGTGGCAACAAGGCCTTGTGATTTCCAATCGTTAAGATTCTCAAGGACGTTTTCATAATAGAAGGTGCGAGCGATGAGTGCACTTGCGTCTTGGGCGTCACTGCCGGTGACTCGTCCTACCATATTTTCCATTTGTGGCCAATAAGAGAAGGTATTGTTTTCAAGATCATCATGATCGACATCGATATCTGCCCAGATGAAATCACTGGGGAGTGCAAAACCCATGATGAAGGCGGCACTGTTGTCGGGTTTCCCATCAGGATTATAATAAAAATACATGGGAACCATGGTAGGATCTGCGGTAATTGCAACATAGACGGGATTATCTGTATAATATTGCCAGAGTTCTTGTTTATCTTCCGTAGATATATCGGCAAGGTCTGCAAGAAGACCTATAAATTCATCATGAAGAGCTAGGGTGTGATTATTTGATGGTTGCACGAGGTTGGGATTGGTTCCGGGTTGTGTTACTCCCGGGCAGGTGCTGCCATTATACAAGATGTGATCGTTAGCGGCAAAGGCAAACTCAGGTTTCGCATATATGATTCCCATGTGACTGGCGGTGAGATATGGTGCAATGGTAGAAAGTTGATCCATGGTAGCCACGTAGGGGTGTTCTATGCTTTCGATGGAGAGATCAAGTTCGTAGGCTCCAAGTTGATGACCAAGTAGTTGTCCAAACACCTGAGCAGTGTAGGTTCCGGGTTTATCGTAAATAATGGTCTCAAACTGCACCCGGTCTTTGATGATGTTACCCTGTTGATCGCGGAGAGGTATGCCACCCGCTGTTCCAGCGTAGACGTAGCGTTCTCCATCAGGGCTTAGAATCATAAGTAAGAGGCGGTCACCTACCTCGTCGACGTATTCAGAGTTACAATTGGTGAGATTGATGGTTAATCGAGTATATTTGTATCCTTTGGGAATTTCAAATTCATGCATGCCAAAAGCTGAATTTTTCAACACCCCTACCGCTTGGGATGGAAGAAAGACACTGGAGGCGATTTCTCCAGAAAAAGAATAGGACTCTGTTTCATAAACCTCTGGTGGGAAGACATCAAGAGGATTTGCAAGGGTGATATAATGTACTGGTGTTTGTAGTCGTGTGTCAAGAACATCAACAGTGATGTTGATAATGTCATCGATTGTGGTGAATTGAATGTATTCAACGGGTTCAGCTGTTGAAGGCGGGTCGATGCCGCAGAGAAAAGCATATTCAACGCCAAGTACTTGAAAGTGATCAAGTATGTCTTGGTCGATTTCATCGGCGACGAGAATGGGAATGCCTAAATAGGAGGCAAGTGGTGCTGCAACAACACCTAATTCGTATCCTTGTTGATTGTGTCCAATTACCATTGCTCCGGATGCACTCGTCCAGAAGGCGCTGATAATCTGTGAGGAAAGCTCTTTTGGTGGGAAAGAATCATCGATGATGAAATCTGCTGAGATGCCAATATCTTCTTCTGCTCGTTGAACTGCTTCAGAGGGATTTTCAAGATTTTTTATATAGAGGGGGATTTGGAATTGTTCACCTGTTTCTGAGTAGTGAATAGCAAGAGGTGTGGCGATAAGTGCATAAAAGGGGTTGGCATGAGAGACGGTTATGGCGTTGGGGAACTCTTCGGAATATGTTGAAGTGATTTGGGTGTAGTCTGCAGTAACAGTTGTGGTATGGGAAACTGATGTTTGATCTGCTTGGGGGGTTCCCATCACAGCACACGAGGTGGTGATGAGCATAAAAATAATGCCTATGGTAAGGATGATTTTGTTTGTTTCCATTAGTATCATCTTTAATTATTATATGTTAATTATTTAAACATTTTGCTAATAATATAAACAGATTTATATAATAATAAATTTAGGAAATACGGTCATCTATCCAATCAAAATAAAAGGTCACATCTCACATAAACTCGCGACGCCGATAGAGTATAACAAACAACACAAGAAAGATAAGAAATATCACCCCACCAACAAGAACCAACAATCCAAAATTTATCCCCTCCGACTCTTTGCCGGACGGATCAGAGGTATCCTCAGAAGCATCATCCTGCTGTTTCTCATCATCGGCAGTATCTGAAGATTCATCGTCGTTTTTATTCTCAGCTGAGGCAACCGTTTGCGCATCAAGCCCATACAATACCCCATTTGCAGCAGTAAGCACAATTCCATCAGAGACAGCTGTATCAGAAAGTATCGGCGTTGTATCATACGTATAGATATCTGAAATGGAAAACCGAGGAGTAAACAACCACACAGCAATACCTGTTGTTTGGTTCAGAGCATATACTCGTCCATCATCGGATCCAACAAAAACATATTCACCAAAAACAGTGGGCTCACTGTGAAAACCAGCATTGGCAGAAAAAATCCATGCAATATCTCCTGTGGTCTTGTTCAGAGCATACACATTCGTATCCATGCAGGGAACAAAAATCATCTCTTCATTCATACAGGGAACTGTATCAAAACCCCATCCCAATTTATGACTCCATAGAAGATCTCCACTTGATCCGTTTAACGCAAAAAACGTAGTATCCCATGATCCACCATATACTGTCGTTTCATCAGAAAGACAAGAAATAGTAATTGGACCGTTCGTAGCGTACGTCCAGAGTATCTGTTTTGAGTTTACATCAACAGCAGAACAGCTGGTGGCATTTGAGACAAGTAACGTTTCATCTCCATAGGATGAAAGATACGGTGTGCCTGTAAAAGACAGAGACCATTGGATCATACCGGTTGCTTTGGAAAGAGCATAGACTGCTCCTTGATCATTGCTTACATAAACGGAATTTCCTAAGATAACTGGTGGCGAGATACTGGTTCCAAGTTCAGAGTTTTCCCAGAGAATCTTTCCTGATGTATCATAAGCAGTTACACCTGTGGTCTGCCCCACCACAAGCAGATTGTCCTGAAGCGTAGGTTGTGTGGTAGGGAGGAGGTCATTCTGATTCCACAGAATTCTGCCTTCTGTTTTATTGATAGCCAAGAGTCTACCCGTGGAGGTAATCGTATAAAAATTGTCCTCATCATATGTTGATCGAATAGAAAAATAATTCTGCGTATCAGTTGTGTTATACGACCAGAGTTGTTCTACATTATTAGGTAGAGAAGCTTGCTTTGTCTCAAGTTCAAAGTCAGCTTTTTCATCAATGCTATAGATGCGAACCCATCCAGCGGGATAGACTTGTCGGGCCGTAAACTCTTTTGTATCAAAACTTGTGTAGTTAAGAGCTCTATAGGGATTTCCAAAAAACGCCCATAGACCATTATGCTGCAAAAGTTCAGTATTGGTAAGTTTAATATCTGTAATCCAGTCACTAATTGGAGAGGTCATCGTTATTTCTTTTACGATATCAGTATCAATTCGTCCATAATATTTGTCCCCTAATTCTTCATATTTCAGATCGCGTAATACCGGTTTGTAAAAAAGAGAATAATAGCCAAGTCCAGGGCTTCCTACTAAGTCAAAAATACGATATTTCAAAAGCTGCTTGATGTTTAATTTTTCAAGGCGAACACGAAAATTGAAGGGATTATTCGCACTCCAGTAATAGCCATCAAAGGTCCTCCACACCTCATATGCCCTCCATCCAAGGTCGAGACGGGCAATCTCACCGGTTTTTGCATCACCAATATTCCACACGGCATTCATACTGCCATCATTTCGATATCGGAGATAGTGAATAACATCATCGATGTTCTCTGCGTACTGAACTGCTGTGCGAGCACGTACCGACAACGGAAGGCCTTTAAAATCAAAAAGCCCCTGAGGAACCGTGGTTTCAAGAAACACGATACCATTCCCATTTTGGTAATAATCCTCATCACTCCAAATAAGCCCAGGCGACGTGGAAATAATCACTCGATATCCCTCAGCAGGTAGGATATCAAGAATCACATTCCATCGCAAGGAAATATAGTAATTCCACCACCACGTTGACCCTCCACAGATCGTAGAATGAGTAATAATCATCTGCCCATTAGTGGTCGCATTACCCGTGGCGATAAACCCATTGCAATGATGGGCTTCTTCTGGGGGAAAAAAATCACCAACAAGATCGTTAATTGGTAGTTCCGAAAAAGCTGGAAAACCCAGTTGAAGTTGATAAAAAAAGGTCCGAAGGGGATGAAATCCCATGCGTAATCGGGAAAATTTTGACATGAGTTCATACATTTGGTTCATCGCAAGAATATCCTTAAAAGTGATAGGACTTGAAAAAAGAGTTTTACCTCGAGCAGTAGCACCGTCAGCTATACCTCGTATTTCATCCTTATATTCATCAGGATATTTATCCCAATACCAACGATAGGCCGTATCTTTGCAAAACTCCCACCATCGCTCTGCCACCTGATGATACCGGTCTTCAGACAACCGTGTAGTTATTCGTTGCAACTTTGGATGTTTATGAATGGTATGACTCCACCGGGTAAGCATATCAACAATTTCATCAGCAAGAAGATACCCATGCTGATAACCACGTTCATACGGTTCCCCCTCAATATGAGTATAAATCCAACCTTGAACATTATATCTATACGCAGAATCATACTGATTTGCACCTATACCAAGAACTTGGGATTTCTCATTATTACCAACAACCTGTAGCGTAGGGAGAAACAATAAGAAACACACAGGGAGGATCCATTTTGAATTATGCATGGGAATCAAGGGAAGATAGAGAGTTTCTAAGAGTTATATCAGTCTGTTAATTATATAATGTTTCCTATACTACAAGATTCAAATTGCAATATCCTCTTACGAGATAAGAATTGCGCTTGAATGTTGGTTGATCAATGCCTTGTAAATCATTCTGTTATAAAACTTCGTAACACTCTTTTTTTCTTAACATTCACTTTAAAATGACTAAAAATGAAGAATTAATATATTCAATATGAAAAGTACACCCTTCCTATTAGAAATATTAATTAAAAAGAAATACATTACCTTCCGCTCATATGAAAAAACTCGACGACACTGATAAAAAAATAATTTCTCTCATCAACAATAATTGGGAACAAGGTATCACAAATATTGGAAAAAAAATAGGATTATCCCACACCGCAGTCCGCTCAAGATTAAACCGACTTCAACGAGATGTTATCAATGTATCCTGTAATGTAGACATTGAAAAGCTTGGATTACGGCTCTTCCTGATTTGCCTGGAGGCACGATTCAAAAGTAAAGTCGTAAACCACGTTACCAATTGTCCAAAAATAATCACCTATTTTGACACCTATGGCGAATACAATTTTATGATGCTTGCTGTCGCGGAGGACACCAATACCATGGAATCCATGATCGAACAGTGTTTTTCATTTAATTTCACCGATATCACCAAATACACCGTCATACCCATAACCAATTCCCCCTCAATGTGTCAACCACTTCATTTCTATTCAGACGAAGAAAAAAAGAAAATGCAATGTGATTTTGAAACGAAATGTATTGATTGCGATTTATTTATAAAAGATCGATGTGTCGGCTGTCCACTTCAAGAAGGATATAGAGGCATACTCTAATCTTCAGAATTTATATCATATATTGAGCGGTAAATACATCTACCTCAGGTAGTCCTCCCTGAAGAATAATATACCCATTATGCGGTTCTCTCTCCGTTATTTCTCCAGCAATTGGGGTAAGCATGATCTTTTTTACTTCATCAAGATTATGAGTATGTCCTAAGGCCCAGCATAGTTTCATATAAGCAACCTCAGGTAACATATTTTGAGCAGGGACGACCCCAATCTTCATAAGATCACGGCCGGTATCATAGACATACATCTGCACATATCCCCATAAGGTCTGGACAGTCATATACACTGCGATGCCCTCTTCTATTGCCCGTTGTACTGGTGCATACAAGGGTTTATTGACATGGCCCAATCCCGTACCAGCAATCACAATTCCCTTGTATTTATGATCAATGAGCGATTCAATCATATCAGGAAGCATATTTGGATAGTAGTAAACAATCGCAACTTTTTCTTCAAATGCGGTATCAATAGTAACATCATTGTCTTTCCTGCGTTTATTATAATCCTTTCGTAGATACGTAAATTTCTTCGGGGTAACCGTAGCAAGTGGAATGTCACCAATCGTGCGAAAGGTGCTTCGATAACTGCTGTGCATTTTGCGAACACGGGTACCTCGATGAAGTAGATCATATTGATCACTTGTTGGGCCAAACATACACACCATCACCTCGGCGATATCGCAATAAGCGGCGGTTCGTGTGGCATTGATAAGATTTAACGCAGCATCACTAGAAGGTCTATCGGAGGAACGCTGTGAACCGACCAGCACGATGGGAACTGGTGGGTTCTGCACCATAAATGAAAGGATTGCGCCAGTGTGATGCATGGTATCGGTACCATGACCAATAATAATTCCATCAACTCCGTTTTCTATTTCCCGGCCGATTGCTTTTGCTGTAGTAATGTATTGTTTGGGCCCCATATTTTCACTAAAGATGCCATACAATTTCTCTGTTTTTAAATTGCAAATTCCTGCAAGTTCTGGGACAGCTCCATATAGTTCACCAGGAGAAAACGCAGGTATTACAGCACCTGTGCGATAATCAAGTCTTGACGCAATCGTACCACCCGTTCCCAACAAGGTCACATTAGGTTTTTTTGCATCTGTCGGAAATTCGGATTCGGGAATTTTGTAATGTCCTTTTTTATATCCTATCTCTTCAACAGAGGTAATAGAATGTACATTAATACCAACGTTGTACCCATTGTGTAGTTTCAGAACAATATGTTGATCGTCCTCAGTTTCTGCACGGGGAAGAACAATACCTCGAAATGTGCCGCGAGTGGACTGGATACTCACATCACTCCATACTTTAATCCCGCTTTCTACAAGTTTCTTTTTTGCAGCACCACGATATCCTTTGTACATATCTTCATCAGTCATAGGATTCACCGTCTCAGATAATTGCACACCCCGTAAGTAAAAAGGACTATAAAGAAATATAGCCCTCGCTTTTGTCAAGAGAACAATAATACACTACTTCGAACTGATACGACACAATATTTAGATAGAGGTTATGTATTTGACCCGCACGATGGCGAATGATTTCATAGAAAATGACACCTATTACACGGACTTAGGGTTACAATGTGGATTAGAAATCCATCAACAGTTGTTAACCGAGAAAAAATTATTCTGCCGTTGTCGCGCCGTCCTCCATAACGATAAGCCAACAGCAGTAATCGTGCGTCACATGCGCCCGACACTCTCAGAACTTGGTGAATACGATGGCACTGCCTTAATGGAGTTTAAAACCAAAAAAAATGTATACTACCAGCTTTACAACGACACCGTCTGCACCTATGAGATGGATGATACACCACCGTTTCGTCTCAATCAACAAGCATTAGACATCGCCCTTGAAATCGCCTTACTGCTGAACTATAGTATTGTCGACGAAATTCACATCAGTAGAAAACAGTATCTTGATGGAAGCATTCCCACCGGTTTTCAAAGAACAGGCATCGTCGGCGTCGAAGGATGGATACCGTATAAAGACAGAGAAATTCGGCTTATACAGCTTGGTTTAGAAGAGGACGCATGCCGAGAGGTACGTGACGCGGGTCATAAAATTATTTTTAAAACAGATCGGTTGAGCATCCCCCTCGTAGAAGTAGTGACGCATCCAGATATAAAAACACCGGTCGAAGCCGGAGAAGTAGCACGACTCATCGGACGATCACTTCGCTCAACAGGAAAAGTACGCCGAGGCCTGGGCAGTATCCGACAAGACATCAACGTCAGTATTACAGGAGGAACACGAGTTGAGCTGAAGGGAGTACCAAAACTGCAATACATACCAAAGGCGGTGGCTCATGAAGCACGTCGGCAAAAAGCACTCCTTGAAATCCGTGATGAACTTCGTTTCCGTGGTATCACCGAAAAAACAGTACAGAGTGACCACGAAGACGTCACCTCTTTGTTTAAACATTCACGATGCAAACGATTAAAAGACATGGTAAAAAACAAAGGAAAAATCCATGGAATCATCCTTCGCGGATTTGCAGGCATCCTTGAAATGCCCACACAAAAAGATAAGACATTTACTGATGAGCTCGCCGGACGAGTACGGGTTATTGCCTGTCTTGATAACATGCCCAATATTATTTCAAGTGCCCACTTTCAAAACTTTGGTCTCAGTGACAAAGAAATAAACACCCTTAAAAAATTGTTCAATCAAAAAACAACAGATACCATCGTACTCACCTGGGGCAACAAAGAAGATGTACAAACCGCCATAGAGGAAATTAAAATACGAGCCATAGAAGCAACAAAAGGAGTCCCCTCAGAAACAAGACAGGTCTTCCCCGATGGCACAAACGATTTCGAGCGAATCCTACCGGGACCAAATAGAATGTACCCAGATACCGATACCCCACCGACACCAATTACGGAAGATAAGTTAACAACTATCAAAAAGGAAATGCCAGAACCTCTCTGGGAATGTGAAAAACGATTACAAGCATTAGGAATGCCCCAATCACTGATAACATCTCTGAGTACATCAAAAAATCTCACACTATTTGATTCAATTATAGAAAATATAAACATAAATCCTACTCTGGTCGCAGTCACCCTACAAGAAACCATGAAGTGGCTACGCAGACAAGGAAAACAGGCCGACGAAATACCCGAGAAAACCCTTTTTGAAATCTTTCAAATGGTTTATGAGAACAAATGTAGCAAAGAAGCCATCCCTCATCTTCTCTCATTTCTCGCAGAAAACCCGAACAAAACAGCACAAGAAACGATTGAAGAATTACATATAACACCCCTCTCAAAAAAAGAACTTGAAGACGTGGTAACTATTGCTGTAACCAAATATGAAAACCCCGGAAAATCCAAACCTCTCTTCAACAAAGTAATGGGTGAAGTAATGAAGGTTGCCAGATATGGAATCGATGGAAAAATTGTAAGTAATATGGTACAAACAAAATTAGGTATCTCTCAGTAAACCAGTAATATGTGGTCCATAAAAAAAGCTTCACAGGAGGATGAATCATTTTCTTTTTTTCTTCATTTCCCCTGATTTCTTGTGAAAAACATATAATGTAGGGATTCGTTTTTTCTTCCCGGTCCAGTATCCACACGAATTACAGCGAAGCTCGATAGTAACCTCTCCGCCATAAATCGTAAGATTTTTCACCCGAGAAAGGGACCCTGAACACACGGGGCAGCGAGTAAGCAGTTTTTGCGGATCACCCGCTCTACTATGAATCTCAATATCTGCCAGATCATACTGCAAAACAAGATGACGCAACCGTGATGGACTTACATGATAGTTTGTGTTTTTCTTTTTCAAATGTTGTTCCACAAGTTTTTTTAATTTCTGCTGTGAAGATACCGTATTATATGTTTGGAAAGCCTGTTTTGCTGCTCGTCTGATTTGTTGGTCACTTGGTATCTTATATGAAGGCATACTGCACGGTAGGAAAAACGAAATGCTTACTTAAACTCTCCTACATATTTACGGTCTGCAGAAGATCCGTCCTAGTGATAATACCAACAAGCGTATTTGCTTCAATAATGGGGAGCGCACCAACAGCATGTCGCATCATTAGTTTTGCTGCATCAGCAACGGTCACCGATCCAGTGGTCCAGATTACTGGTGTTTTCATGGTATCGCCTACGTAGAGTTCTTCTAAATGTCGTTTTTGTCGTCCCAATGAAATACGTTTGATTTCTGCAAGAGCAAACGCAATTTCTACATCGGAGATAATTCCAACAAGCGTGCCAGAGTCAACCACCGGAAGGCGAGCGACATTCGAGTCAATCATGACTCGACGAGCATGTACCACCCGATCTTCGGATGACACGGTGATTACGGGAGATACCATGATATCGCTAACCGGAGTGTTTCCTGAGACAAGTGGTAGTAAATCTGCTTTGGTAAGCACGCCAACAAGATCATCAGCATCAACGATCGGAAGCATAGTAGGCCCTGGTTCTCCTACCATTCGTAATACCGATGCAATCGGTGTATCAGACGTAACCGTTGCAATATTTTTTTCCACAACCGAGGATGCATGCAAACGAGAGGCAGGTATTCCTTTTTTGCGAATGGAGCCAAGCTTCATTGCAATCTTATAATCAGTAATAATTCCCACTAGTTTTTTTTCCTCCACCACCGGAATCTTTGATATCTCATGCTTTCGCATCAGATCCATCACATGCTTCAAATCTTGATCTTTATCAACTGAGATAATATCAGTTGTCATAATTTCCCGAACCTTCATTGTCTACTCGCCTCCATCACATGGATGTTTCCATGTTTATTCATATTCAAGCGCGTCAACACAATCCTCGCAGAGTAACCGACCATCAACTACCTTAAGCGTTGCTGATAACGTCCCACAATCTTCACATTTTCCAGAGAATACCTGTGTCCGCATATAGGCTTCGTCACGGGTTTTGATATCATACCACTCATGAGCAATTTCATGTAACATCGGTGAAATCCGTGAGATATCACGCTGGGTGATAATGCCAATAAGCTCTCCTTTTTCTACCACAGGAAGACGACGAATATTGCAGTTGCCCATTGACTTCATTGCCTCTTTTAAGGTCACATAGGGATCAGTGACCACTATGGGGGTACTCATCACTGACTCTACCGGTATATCATTTGGGTTTTTCTCCTCAGCAACCACTTTTCGAAGGATATCGCTTTCGGTCAGTATGCCGATAGGCTTTTTTTGTTCAACGATAATAACATTGCCGATTTTTCTTTGTTTCATCAACTGTGCTGCTTCTAAAACTGTTGTCTCTGGTTTTACAAAAACAGGATTTGTTTTCATCGCTTCTTTGACAATGACTTCCTTTGCCATACACCAATCACTTAGCAATTGTTAAAAAAGAATAACCAAACAAAACATTAAAAGATTTCTACTCTCATTCCCCTTTCAGGAAACACTCGAGAGAATATCCTACTCATCTTCTGAGGAATATCACCATGGTTTCATTTATTATTAAAGGAGCACCAAAAGCAAAAGAACGACCACGGTTCACCGTGCGTAAAGGAAAAGTTCTCACCTATACTCCGAAAACCACGGCAAGCTTCGAAAACATTGTCCGCCTTCGAGCAGGAGAAGAATTTACCCATCCCATAGAAGGATCAGTCAGCCTTGCCATCCGTTTTTATCTTCCCCGACCACAACGACTCATCTGGAAAACCAAGCAAATGCCTGAAGTGTACTGTGATAAGCGACCGGATATTGATAATCTTGCTAAATCTGTCATCGACGGGCTCACCGGCGTTGCCTTCAAAGATGATGCACAAATCGCGGATCTTCATATCACCAAGATGTATCATGCGGGAAAAAGCGGACCGAAAACGATCGTTATCATCGATCCAGTTCAACAAACGCTTGATCAAACCACCCTCTCCGGAGATACACACAAGGAATAAAAATTATACAAAGTCTTTTAATCATCGTACTTATTACAGAGGCGCTGATATCGATGAAAAAAATGCTTGTGGCATATGATGGCTCAGATGCATCAAAAAAAGCAATCGAACTTAGTCTCAACTGCGCTGATAGAGATGACGAAATTGTCATTCTTACGGTCGTTCCTGCAGCCCTTGCTGAATCAGCCTTCACCAACATGCTGCTTCCCACCATTGATTTAAGCAATGTGGTAAAATCAGGAAGCTTTAAAGAACGAGCAATGGAAAATATCTCCAAAGTCGCCAAAGAAATTGAAGATAAGGTAGCAAAAGTCAATGTGGTCGTCGAATCCGGGGACCCCGCAGATGAAATACTGATGACCTCAAAAAAAGAAGACGTCGACATCATCATCGTCGGCTACAAAGGATATGGAAAAGAAGGACGATTTCTCCTGGGAAGTGTCACCGACAAAGTCGTACGACACGCAAGCAAATCTGTTCTAGTCGTCCGATAGAAAACAGTAGTATAAAAAATAGGATTCCGTGTGATGCAATGCATCCCGCACATGATATCTGTGCATCAAAAAGCACGCTTCTTTCTGGAAAAAAAATAATTCTTGCAGTCACCGGCAGTATCGCCGCAGTGGAAACCATAAAAATCGCACGTGAACTCATCAGACATGGCGCCGATGTCATCCCCATCATGACCAAAGCAGCAACCGAAATCATCCATCCTTACGCTCTTGAATTTGCTACCGGACATCCACCTATCACCCAGCTCACAGGGCAAACCGAACATGTCTGTTACTGCGGAAAAACTGCAGAACACGCAGACCTTCTTCTCATCATACCCTGTACCGCAAACACCATCGCAAAAATCGCCCACGGCATTGACGACACAGCGGTCACGACCTTTGCCACCACCGCACTTGGTTCACACATCCCAATCATTATCGCCCCAGCCATGCACCATTCCATGTATGATCATACCATCATGCAACACAACATACAACAGCTCAAAAACCAACACATCACCATCATCGAACCCATCCAACAAAAAAATAAAGTAAAACTTCCAGCCAGCACCCATATTGTTCCCATGGTCCTTCGAATGCTTGGCCCCCAGGATCTCTCCAACCAAACCATACTGATCATCGGCGGGTCAACTGCTGAACCCATCGACGACATTCGCATCATGACCACCAACAGCTCAGGAAAAACAGCCATCGCCCTTTCCATAAACGCCTACCTCCGGGGAGCAAACGTCCAGCTTCTCCTTGGAAACGCAACAGAACAACCACCCAGCTACATCCCTACTACCGCCTTTCACACGACTAAACAACTCCAAAAAATCATCACCGATACAAAAACCAAATACACCACCATCATCAACTGCGCAGCCATCGCAGACTATATCCCACAGTCATACAAAGGAAAAATACCTTCGAACAAAGACACACTACATATCACCTGCACACCAGCACAAAAAATGCTTCCTCTCATCAAAAAACATCATCCCCATGCAAAAATCATCGCCTTCAAAGCAGAAAACAGTAAAAAAGATCTGCAACAGCAAGGCAAAAACCTTCTCAACCAACACAACCTGCATGCCGTAATTGCTAACACCACTCAGGCATTCCAAAAGGATTCCACAAGCATCCTTATCATTCAAAAAAACAAAAAAACAAAACGGTATAAGGGATCAAAACGAGATCTCGCCGGTCATATTTTAAACACACTACCATAAAAAAAAAAAGGAAATTGACATCTATGCAAGCAACCGCCTTTGCACCCGCACACATCTCCGGTTTTTTCGAACCCGTCTTTCATCAAGTTGAAGGAGAACGATCAGGATCACGAGGCGCGGGTATCAACCTCACCCTTGGAGCATTGACCACGGTTTCCATCAAACAGGCAACTACCCCCACAATAGACGTAACCATCAATAACAAATCCTCACCAGCACCAGTTACCAAACAAGCAATTAAAAATCTCATTCACAACACCCCTCTCCATCTCACGGTCAATACAACCCTCAGTCTCCCTGTAGGACAGGGACTCGGCATGAGCGGCGCCGGAGCACTCAGCGCCACACTTGCATTGGCACGTATCGCCCAACTATCCAGAGTGGACGCACTAAAAGCAGCTCATCTTGCAGAAGTCCAATTACGCACGGGGCTTGGAGACGTCATCGCAAGCAACTTCGGAGGCATAGAAATACGACGAGAACCAGGATTGCCACCTTGGGGCCTCATCGAACATATCCCTGGAGATTTCTCAGTTATCATCTGTGTTGTTGGAAAAAAAATGAACACAAAAACAATACTATCAGATACTGAAAAACTACAGGAGATCGCTTCACACGGAAGATACTGCATAAAAAAACTTTTAGAAAAACCATCCATCGAACATTTTTTTTCTCTCTCTCAACAGTTCACCGAAAAAACAATGCTTGCCACCTCTAAAATTAAGAATGCACTCGCCGTGGCAAATACGCATGGAATGGCCAGCATGTGCATGCTCGGCAATGCAGTGTTTGCAACTGGAGACATCAGTACACTCTCAACGGTACTTGCACCTTATGGTAAACTCTATTTCTGTCAAGTCGATCAAACCGGCGCCCGTCTCTTTCAAAACGCACAATTCCATAGATAAAGAAACCAAAGTTCAGATTTCACTTGTTTTTCCGTCTGCAAGCTTTAAAAGATGAGTTGCACCATCCTCCGGTCCTTTTGCAAATAAGATATCTTCAGGATCTATCCGTGTATTTTTTGTTGGACCATAAAACCACCGTTGCTGATGACGCATTGCAATCACCATCATGCCTGTTTCACTGGCTAGTTTCAGCTCACCCAGTGTTTTTCCACAAAGTACTGACGAAGGCATAATCTGCACACGAGTGAACACAACATCAGATTCACGAATACTCATCTTTAGAATAGGATGATGTTCTACATCACGAAGTTCTACATCAGCAATCTCCTGGGCAGCATCAGCAATCTGCTCACCGGCGCGCGCAATTTGAAGGACGGTTAAAGCATCATCAATGGAATACCTTCCCTTCTTGACGTCCTCAAGCGTTTTTCTCTGCAGAGTGTGATACAATGAATCAACATAATCTTCCAGCTCATACACCTCATCTGCAATCGTCTTATTGTCATACAACACCGAGGAATACGCAAGATCAACCATTAACTCAGAATTATCTTTAATCTGAAGCACCAGGTTTTCGATAGATTCATCCTTCATTCCAGCACCTCTGCATTGCCCTTCAAAAACTGACTAAAATCATCAAATCCTTCCTCTGTCCCACGTGTAATCAACCAATCATCTGCTTGAAGGGTTGTATCAGACTGAGGATTATAAATCCAAAACTGACCTCTCCGAATAGCAATAATACGCATTCCCGTCTCTGATTCAATTCGTAATTCTCCGATTGTTCGATCACACGCTCGGGATTTCGATGAAATACTGATTCGATACAGTTTTTCATCAGCCTTTTTTAAAATTTTAGGTAAAATTGGGCCGGTTTTCCCTTCAAAATCAATCAATGCAACAATTTCGCCTGCAGCATTAGAGATGGTCTCTGCAGCCTCTGCAACTTGCAAAATACCTGCAAGCTGCTCTGCGTCTTCTTTGGTGCGTGCAGCAAGCATCGCCATCATGCGAATATCATAATTGAGTTTATCCATACGTACTTCAAGATATTTCACTTCCTCTTTGATCTCATCGTTGTCAAACATCACTGCAGAATATGCCAAATCAATTATCAATTCAGAAATATCTTTCATTTCAGTTAACAAATCTTTCACCGGTGTTGGTTCATATTCTATCTCATCAAATTCTGCTTTTTTCCACAACGGCGTTCGTTGCAATCGACCAAAGATTCGTCGTTTTCCTTCTTTTATCATATTCCTATAACCCCAATTACAAAAAATAAAAAAAGAATTCCAAATGTATCACCTAGTGTGGTAACAACTGGTGCAACCATGTCATCCGGATCAAGACCATGTTTAAAAGAAATAAATGCAGTGAACACACTTGCTAAACTCAGGATTCCAACCAAAAGAATACCAGCTCCTAAGAAAATCAAAACAAACTCGATGAATCCGATACTCATTTGTAAATCCCACAATATCGCCACCAGATAAATAAGTATCGCAAGAATAAAATAGGTAATCACTCCCATCAATAAAGCAGTCAGAAGATTTTGATTCATGCGTGCATCCCGAATTTTCAACTCAACGACTCCGACGTGAAGACCAGATGCCAACCGAGCACCTAAGACACTTCCGATATTTCCTCCTACACCGTTGATGACCGGGAATGAGATCAGAAAAATGGGAAATACCACCAATAGCTCCTGATAACTGAGAAGAATTTGACCAGCAAAAATCTCAATAAATGCACACAAGATGAGCAAAGGAAGACTAAAACGAATGATATGTTTCCAAGAATGCATTAGAGGACCACCTCCACTAAAAGAGCGCTACCATAGATGGAAAACATGGTAAAAATATCACCAAATGTTGCTAGTGCGGGACCAGTGATGTTATCTGGGTCATATCCTCGTCGAAAGACAAGATAGATTACAATGATGGTGAGCATGGTGAGAATAAGAGCTGATATGACACCTGCAAGAAGAACAATTGTAATCAATTTAACTACGTCTGGGGTTACCCCCATCCATAGTGAGGTAAAATAGGCGAGAATGCCAATCAAAAGGGAAACAAAGAAACTCAGAAGCAATGATGCTACGACATTCTGCCACAACTCTTCGTTCCACAGGTTTTGTGCATCGATTAAACCGAGATGATACGCTGAACCTAAACGAGAACCAAAGGCGGTACTGATATTTCCGCGAATCGCAATAATTGCTGGAATGACAACCAGCAAACCGGGTATTGATTCAAGTAGACCAACCATTGTGGTAAGTGTGCTCCCAGCAACTATTCCGCCTAAACCACAAAAAACAAGCAGGGGGAGGCTCTGACGGATCATTTCCCGGATAATCATACATATCAGCCTCCATTCTATGCGTCACACTCCAACCTGTTTTAAGGATAACAGTCGCGATATCGCTTCCACATCTGATCAACATGTTCCTCAATTGCTTGTATTGCTTCAATACGTTTTTCAGGTACAAAAAGATGACGGAATCGCCCTTGATATTTCATCCACTCTTCAATAGGTTTTCGTTGTATTTTTTCTTCAAGAATCAGTTTACTTTTTCCGTTGAAAACCATGTGTTCGTTTTCACATTCGTATAATGCCCATGCGCCGGTCTCAACAGCGAGTTTTCCCATCTCGACAGTTTTATCCATACTAAACCGCCATCCTGGTGGACACGGGGCAAGAATTTCAACGAACTTTGGTCCTTTTATTTTTTTTGCCTTAGAAATCTTTTTGAATAAATCATCGGGATAACTAACACATGCTTGAGCGCAATACGGAAGATGATGCGCACGAACAATATCACCCATTTCTTTACGAAATTCTGTTTTACCAGTAACGGTGGTTGTGGTCCATGCGCCGTAAGGGGTCGCCCCGCTGCGTTGAATTCCCGTGTTTGAATAAATCTGATTGTTGTAGCAGATGTAGATAAAGTTGGTCTGTCGCTCAAGTGCTCCGGAGAGTGCTTGGATGCCAATATCATAGGTTCCACCATCACCTGCCCAGGCAAGAACCGTGGTATCTTCCTTTCCCTGCATACGTAACGCTGCTTCAATTCCTGAAGCACCAGCTGCTGCCGCTTCAAATGCAATATTCATCACAGGGATATCAAAAGAGGTGTGTGGCTGTAAGCTTTCAATGACAGATGTGCAGCAGGCGGGAACTACCATAATGGTATTGCGGCCTAATGCCTTGAGCACAACGCGAAGAGCAAGGGTTGCGGGGCAACCTGGACAGGCTGCACTACCGGGTAGGACACATTCATCAAGGGGGAGATCTTTTATTGCCATTTTGATCACACCTCCTCAAGACCATACCATTCATAGCCTTTCGCTTTGCCGCTGATTGCTTTTTCACAGATGGTTTCAATATCTTGGTAGCGAACATCTTTTCCACCGAGACCTGCAATAAATCCGTACACCTTAGTATCTCCTTGTCCATACAACGCAGATTTTATTTCAGAGAAGAGTACTCCTTCAGATCCAATGGAGATATTACGATCGATAATAATTAAATCTGATTGTTTGCCAAGCTGTCGGATCAAATCTGTTGGAAAAGGACGGAGTGTTCGAAAACGCGCTAGTCCGATTTTATGTCCTTTTTCGCGCAGATGATCAATGGCAACCTTGCTTTCTGCACCTATCGCACCTATTGATATGAGTAGATATTCTGCATCCTCACAGCGGTATTTTTCGACGAAATCACCATGGAAATAGCCTGATTCTTTTTTCCATTCCTTTGCAATTTTGGGGATAAGCTCTTTGCTCTTATCCTGGGCTTTCTGCATTGCCCACCGAACTTTATAATATGCATCAGGCAGAATGATATTTCCAAAGGTTACCGGGTTGTCTACATCAATTTTCCACTGAGGCTTATAGGTACCAAGATAGTCATCGATTACGTTTTGATCAGGGATTTCAACAGGCATTGACGTATGGGACAGAATAAATGCGTTATAGCTAATCATTACAGGTAGTGAGATACCAGCGTGTTCCGCCAATTTAAACGCTTGAATAACGGTGTCAAATATCTCTTGGTTACTGCTGCAGAAGAATTGAATCCAGCCCGTATCTCGCTGAGAAATCGCATCGTTTTCATCAGTCCATATATTCCAACCCGGTCCTACAACACGGTTAATATTACACATGATGATGGGAAGCCGAGCGAGTGCTGCCCAATGCAGCATCTCATGCATTAATAGCAACCCATGAGATGAGGTCCCTGTAAACGTGCGGGAGCCTGCAGCACTTGATCCAATGCAGGCACTCATCGCTGAATGTTCACTCTCTACACAAATATATTGACCCTTGTATTCGCCGGTTGCTTTCAAATCTGCAATTCCTTCGACTAGCGTGGTTTGCGGTGTAATCGGATAGGCTGCAACAACATCAGGTTTAGCCATCACCGCAGCTTTTGCTGCAACATGATTTCCTGTGTCGATCATTATCGAGGACATTACTTTTTTCCCTCCCGTTTCATCTCAATTGCCTTCACCTTACACACATCAGCACATACGCCACATCCCTTACAATATTCAAAATCTATTTCCACGGAATCATCCTTGTTTCGTTTGATAACCCCTTCGGGACAGAAAATCCAACAGCGAAGACATTTCACACATTTTTCTTTATCAAGGACGGGGCGAAAAACACGCCAACTCCCTGTTTTTCCCATTGCTCCCTCGGTAGGATATGAAAGACTGGTTACCACTTTGTATTTTTTACTCTTTTTTCTACTCGTACTCACCAGTTCACCTCCACAGACTCGTAGGCATCTGCTGTTGCCTGCACATTTTTTTTCCCTTGCGACCCCGGCCATCGCTCCTGAATAGCAGCTTGAAGTGATGGCAAAGTCACTCGATCCGAAATTTTGGGAACAGCACCCAGAATAGGAGTATTTACAACAGGGATTCCGCCTACAATGATTTCATGTTTCAATGCAACACCGGTTGCATCTACCGTTGCAGTGTTTAAGGTATCAGAAAACGAAAACTCAGAAGGGGATTTTTGCGTATTAATGAGGATTTTTCCATTCTCTTTCAATCCTTTTTTTACATCAACAATTTCCATGATACTTTCATCAAGCACAATGACGATGTCTGGTTCATAAATCTCACTTCGAAGATGAATCTCTGAACTCGAGATACGGGCAAACGCACGAACGGGTGCTCCCCTGCGCTCAGCACCGAAGAAAGGAAACGCTTGAACTCCTTTGTTTTTATCACGCAGCGCAGCATCTACAAGAAGATTTGCTGCGGTAACGGCACCTTGACCGCCACGTCCATGAAACACAATTTCGACTAATGATTGAGTTGTCACCATAATACCGTCCCGAGCACCCAAATGAAAATGGTGCATATAACTGTTTTGAACCACTGAAATTCGCTGTTTTATGAAACCGCATCAATTTTTGATTGCATATGAGCATCAGAATCTACACGATGATCAATCTTTAACTCAGTTATCACCCGCTGGACACCTGAGGAAAGCACAGCATTATGCGCTTTTTGAACAACCCGGAAGAGCTGATCAAGTGATTCAGTTTCAATAACGGTTGCCATCGCATTTATCTTATACGTGACGTTTTCTTCTTTCAATACCTCTATTACTTTTTTGACATACAAGCTTAAATGGACCCCTACGCCAACCGGGGCGATACTTAATTGAGCAATGATCATTCAATCATCTCCACCTTCAAATATGCATAAATCTAACATATGATTTATGCAAACAAGGTAGCACGTTCTTTATCATTATTTTTTGCATTCGCAATGCAATAAAATTAAAAACCTTTTTATATGAGGAATAATATTAATCAAAGTACAAGAAACAAAAATGTTCTCAACATAGGTAAGGGAGGATTTCTCTATGAAATTAAATTCGCTAACAAAAATTATTACCGTTGCTATTGTAGTTGTATTTTTATTGACCACTCTACCACCTATGATTAATGCGCAATTAACTCAACAATTATCATATACTACACAGTCATCTCCTCTGAACGATCGATGTCATTACACCCTAACTATTTACACGGAGGGAAATGGAACTGTTGAAAAAAACCCAGATTACAGCCAATATTCACCCGGAACTGAGGTAGAACTCACCGCCACCCCTGACGTTGGATGGAGTTTTTCACACTGGAGTGGTGATCTTTCTGGATCAACAAACCCCGCCACCATTGTTATGAACGAAGATAAACAAGTAACCGCCCATTTTACACAAGATGAATATAGCCTTATCGTAAACATTCAAGGAAATGGAAGTGTCATACTCTCGCCAGATCAAACAAGTTACACCTATGGAACGATCGTTATTCTTACCGCAAATCCTGAACCCGGTTGGTATTTCAGTCATTGGAGTGGAGATCTCAGCGGAACTGAGAATCCAACAGATATCATCATGACAAGTGACAAAAATGTCACCGCACATTTTGTTAAAGAGTTCTATACCCTTATAATTAATATTGAAGGAAATGGAACTGTAGAAAAAAATCCAGACCAAGACACGTATCCGTACGGCACAGAAATAGAACTCAATGCAACACCGGACATTGGTTGGAAATTCAGCTATTGGACAGGCAATCTCAGCGGAACAAATTCGTCCGAGACCATTGTTATGGATGACGATAAAACAATCACTGCTCATTTTCTCAAACAAAACTATACCCTCACTATCACTACAGATGGGCAAGGAACGGTAACAAAAGAACCATCTCAACCCAATTATGCCTATGGACAAGTCGTCACACTTGAAGCATTCCCTGAAGAAGGATGGAAATTTAGTCATTGGAGCGGAGATTTAAATGGTTCGATAAACCCCGCTACTATTACGATAACGGAAAATAAGACTGTGACTGCGCACTTTGTTCAGTTCACCTATGTCCTTGATATTACTATTGATGGAAGTGGGACCGTGACAAAAAATCCTGATCTCTCTGAATATCCCTATGGAACGGAGGTTGAATTAACCGCTGTTGCAGACAATGGATGGGACTTTAGTCATTGGAGCGGTGATGTTTCAGGAGAATTAAATCCTGAGACTATTATCATTGATGACAATAAATCGGTTACTGCACATTTTACAGAGATAAGTGACGATCTTCCACCCACTATTGAAATTACTAAACCAACCAACGCCATTTATCTTTTCGACAATCAAGTAATACCATTTTTAATGCCTCTAATTGTTCGAGGAATCACAATTGAAGTGGAGGCGGTTGACAACGAATCAGGTATCGAAAAGGTAGAGTTTTACATTGATGACGTATTAGAGGAAACCGATACAGAAGCACCGTATTCTTGGAAGTGGAGTGATGATTCCATACGAAAACATTCCATTAAGGTAGTTGCCTATGATTTTGCTGGAAATACCGCAGACGCAACACTTGACGTATGGAAATGGAAATTCCATCCTGCATTTTTCATTGTTACATTTGCTCTTGCCGCAATAATCCTTATTTTGAATGAAATTAAAAGATAATTTTTCTTAGGATATTCGATCAGTGACAAATTCCTCAGTTTGCTCTGGTGTATGTTCTGAAAATTTGCGATTTGTTTTTTCTAAATCTTTTATTTCTTGTTTGACAAGATCCAAAACTCCAAGAATAGAAATAATATTGAGACGACCGGAGTAGCTGCGGCAATTTTTCATAATCTCTCCATAGAGATGTGTTTCAATTGTTTTATATTCCTGAAGAGAAAATTGTGTTTCTTCTTGTTCTTCAATTCCCATCGTGTTTCCTCACCAGTAGGTAATCGTGTAATTATTTTTATGATTATTGATGAAATGAAAACAGTAGGCTTATTGCATGAATCGTTCGATTCTGTCGAATGCTTCTGTAAGTGTTTCAAGTTGTGGGAGAATAACCACGCGGAAATGGTCTTTACCATAGGTGGTGCAGAAACCTGAGCCATGGACAACGAGTACCTGTTGTTTGTGTAAGAGGTCAAGGACAAAGTCCTTATCTGTGTTCCATTTTCCCGTGGACATAGCATCGATTCGGGGGAAGATGTAGAAGGCGCCATCTGGTTTAGCTGTGGAGATACCAGGAATCTCGTTCAGTCTTTTATAGGCAAAATCTCGTCGTTTTTTTAGTTTTTGCAGCATTGGTTTGATGTGATCCTGCGGACCGGTGAGTGCTTTAATGCATGCCTGTTGGCAAATGGAGTTTGCACACAGTCGAGATCGTGCAATGCGTAAAAATGCATCCTGTATGTCTGCGAGTTCTGGGGAACGAAAGAGGATATACCCCATGCGCCAACCTGGGATGAGATATAGTTTTGAAAAACCGTTTAAGGTGATAACTGGGAGATCTTTTGCCAGTGAGGCAGTGGCCGTTTGAGTGTGATCAAAGGTGATCTCATCATAGATTTCATCTGAGATAATGGGGATATTATGTTCTCCTGCAAGATCACATATTTTCTTAAGGACTTTATCTGGGTATAATGCACCTGTTGGATTATTTGGATTGATGATGATTATCGCTTTTGTTTTTGGTGAAATTTTTCGTCTGATATCATCGACATCGGGTTGCCAGTTTTCTTCTTCAATACATCGGTAGGGAATTGGTTTTGCTCCGTTAAATTGAGTAATAAGTGTATATTGTGGATAAGTGGGTCCAGGTATAAGCAGCTCATCATTTGCGTTGAGGAGGACGTTCAGGAGGAGTTGTAAGGCTTCTGTAACTCCGGTGGTAACGCATACATCTTGTATATTGTAGGTGAGTTTATTTCGTTTTTTTTCTCGTTTACATATTTCCGCTCTCAATTGTGGAAAGCCTTCTGCTGGTGCATATCCATTGAATCCTTGCTGTACGGCTTCATAGAGTGCTTTTTTCATATGGTTGGGTGTGTCAAAGTCATATTTGTTTGGATCACCAATATTAAGATGTAATACCGTGTGGCCTTGTTGTTCAAGTTTTTTTGCTGGTACGATGACTTCTCGTATTGCGTAAGAGATGGTTCGTGACCGTTCTGAGGGTTCTATCATAGATGCACCAGTGGACAACATCAAAAAGGAGGATAAAAAAGTGATGGTTATTCTGTCTGAGTTATAGTAGGTGTTAGATGTTCAGGTGATCTTTACTAATGTGACATCTGTATAATTTTTTCTCTGGGAGATACGTAATATCTTCGCTGACAAAAACAGAGTTGCCTTGTTTTGTTTTGTAGATTGTCTTGTTTTTGAGATGTCCTTGTGTTCTACAGGTTGTTAGTTTCTCTTGTATTTCAGATGTTTTTTCGAGGTAGTTGATAGTTGATAGTGGATTTCCGACGAGTTCTTTTTTTGTGTAGCCAAGGGTTTCTGCAATACCGGTGTCGCAGTCAAGTATGTGTGCGTTCTCATCAAAGAGGTAGGTGTAATCGAAGTGTTCTTGGTCTGTGGTGCAGGTATCGGTCTGTTGTAGTGTTTCATAGTAGTTGAATTGTTCAGGATAGGTAGGAGGGGTTATTTTTTTTCTGTACTCTTCGATTTCTTGTTGGAGTTTAGAGATTTTGTGATGAGCAGATTGTAGATCGGTGATGTCGTGTGCGGTTCCCCGTAGTCCTGTAATGTTGTTTGATTCGTCAAGAAGGGGGACAAATGAACATCGAATTGGTATGGAGTAGCCATTTTTATGGATCCAAGAGACGTCGTAGTGATAAATTTTTTTGGGGTCTTTTTTGTTTTGTTTGAGGTGTTTTCTTATTTTTTTTAGTGTTTGTGGCTCAAGGAGGTCATTGATTTTTTTGCCTACGATTTCTTCTGGTGTGTATCCAAGGGTGTTGGTGATTTGTGGTGTGCAAAAGGTGAAGGTGAATGTGGTATCAACCTCCCAGCTCCAGTCGGGGAGTATGCGGAGAAGATCATGGTATTTTTTTTCCATTTCTTGTTTTGCTTTGATGGTTTCTTCAAAGATTTCTCCTTTTTGGACGCCTACTTTGTGAATAGCAAGTTTGAGGCTGGCGAGCACGCGGTTGAGTGACTTGGTAAGCGTGTTGATTTCTTCTATATCGCTTTGGTGAAGTGTTACATTCAGGTTTCCTTTGCTGATGTCATCGATGGTTCGGGTTAGCCGTTCGAGTGGTGCGGATATAAAGTAGCTTATGAAGAAGGAGAGAAAGAGAGTTACTAAAAAAATCATGGCAAGGTAGACACCAGTGATTTGAAGATTTAACATAGAGCTGATGATACCTAAGGGGAGAAGACCGATGGCTAAACACATGACGATTAATATAACACGCAATCTCATGATGGCTTCTCCTCACGGTGTGGTGTATGTTCTGGACTATTGTTTTTTTCCGGTGTTGCATCGTGTTCCTGTCCAAATAGTTTTTCGATGTTTTGTTTGAAGGTTGCTGCTTGTTGTGAGGTGATGATTTTTTTATAGTCAAGGCGGTTGATATAGTTCATGATATCAGGTTTGGAGAGGGCGTTTTTGTTTCTCAGTTCATCAAATTCTACAAGGCCCATGGGTCCAAGAATGGTGGTGAATTGTTTCTGGATTTTGGTTTCGTATTCGTGCTGTTTTGAGAAGAGGACTTTGATGGGTTTGATGTCCTCTATCGGTGTGATGGGTACCGTAAAGAAAAAGGTACTTCCCTTTCCGACAGTACTTTGCACCCAGATTTTACCATGTTGGGCTTCGACGATGCCGCGGCAGATGGCAAGACCAAGGCCGGTGCCACCATATTCGCGGGAGAGCAAAGGTTGGGTTTGATAAAAGGGTTCAAAGATTTGTATTTGTTCCTCTGAAGGTAGCCCGCCTCCTTGATCTTTAACAGAGAAAAGAATGAATGTATCTTTCAGTTGTGCACTTACTTGTATTTCGGAATGAGGTGGAGAAAATTTTATGGCATTGTGAATGATATTTCGAAGGATCTGTGTGATTCGGTTGGAATCCGCTCGAATCAAGGGTACAGATTCGGTGTGTACCGTTATAGTGATATTTTTTTCATGGGCAAATCCTTGCATTAAACTCACAGCATCATGGATGGTTTCTGGGATATGTACTTTGGTGAAATTGAATCGTAGTCGAGCGGTTTCGATACGGGATATCTCAAGAAAATCTTCAATAAGAATATTGAGCCGTTCCACGTTTCTAAGAATGATGTTCATGCTTTCTTTTTGTTTCGTTGTTAGTGGTCCGAAGTAGTTGTTTTCAATCATTTGAAGTTGTGCTTTCAGGGGAGTAAGAGGCGTTCGCAGTTCGTGGGAGGTGATGCTAATAAAATCTGATTTTGCCTTATCAAGTTGCTTTTGTTCCTCATCCATTTTCTGTAAGGCAAGCGTGGTTTTATTGAAGGCATTGCTGAGTTGTTCGAGTTCATCATTTGTGGTAATGGTGGTTCTTACAGAAAAGTTACCTTTCTGAAGTTCCTGCGTGGCATGATGAAGATGCTGAATTGGTTTGGTTATTGATTTTGAGATGAGTAACCCAATGATTGCTGCATCCACAGCGATGAGAATAATGATGAGGATAGCCGTTGTCTCAAGTATCATCAGTGATTCTGTGTTCAATACCTCTGGAAATTGAGAAAGAATAGATGTTGCAATTGAATAAAAATATGAAACCGCAATAGTAGGGGCGACAATACCAACGATAAAGAAGAAGAGGGTCAAGCGTCGATTGATGCTACCAAAGAGAATAGTTTTGAGATCAGTTGCTTTTTCATCCACTGTTCTTCCACCGCTTCTGGCATTTTAGAGATATGGACAGGATCTCAAATCAAAAAATGATTTAGAGTAGTACAATGAATCTGTTATAGATTTACTGCTTATCCCATCCAGTAGTGTAATAGCTTTTTTGCTATAAATAAGTATATAGATTAACATACTAACAACTCTCCTCTGAAAAACGATTCTTTACTATTCTGTTTTTATTTATTTCATGAGGTGGTTAAAATCAGGAGCTGGTGGTTTTTTTGTTCGGGGTGTTATACATCGTCTGCAGGTAGCTGAGGTGGTACTATAGCAGTCGGAGCAGACAATCCGTCCGCAGAGATGGCATGTATATTTCGCACCAGGTTTCCCGCAGAGGGTACATAATCCAATGATATCTGACATATTTTTTTTCACTTTCCTAAATCAAGTAGCTTTTGTCTGAGGATATGCAGCGGTTGGTGTGTCGTCATGAGGGGGATGTTATCGCTTTCTGCAAGTTGAAGTGCTAACGGGTCGATTGCGCCGGGATCATGGTAGACAATAACAGATGGTTTTACGGGGTGAACACGAATAGCGATCATAGGGCTTCGCCCATAGCGGAGTTGAGTGAAGACGAGAGCACGTTCTGTGTTCCATCCATAGAGGGCAGAATAGCCTCGCGAGTTCATGGTTTTGATGGTTTCAACCCCATCGATGAGCGTGAATCCTTTAATTTGTCGGTTGGTTTCTGCTTTTTTTGTGAGAAGTTTTCCCTGTATTTCTTCTTTGAATGTTTGGACACTGATTGAGTAGGGGTATTCCATGATTTCGAGAATTCCTGATTGATTTTTTGATATGAATTGATATTTTTTGATCATGCGGTCGTTGTGATCCATGTGGTCGATGAGCAGTAATGCATCGATGATACGTTTGATGGTGGTAATACCTGGTGATTTGCGTCGTCCAGATTCATAGTCGCTTATGACACTTGGGGATATACCAAGTTGCTGTGCAAGTTGGGTTTGTGTGATTTCAAAGGCAGTGCGCCATTTTCGAATGGTTTCCCCGGGTTTTGGGCTGAGCGTAATTTCCCCTGCGATTTTTTCTGAGAGCATCTCTTTTACATTCATAGGCTACAAGTCAATCCTCAGCTTACAGGTACAAGCTGCCGATACTAATATCGACAATTGATTATAAACATTTTTGGTTTTAAAACATGGTTACGAATCGTCCCAGCCATATTTGAAGATCCATTCCATAAATTCTTCACCAGGGTCAATTTCTACAGAGCCTACGTTGATTTCATTTTTCCCATCATTATCACAGTCACCTACCGCAACAACAGCAAGATCTCCAAACGTGGGAAGCACTGCTTCTTCGATATAGGTCGTACCATTCCACTGTAAAATATGAACAATATCGGTCCCCGCACAGACTTCTGCAATACCATCATCATCGACATCACCGACATCCAGTCCCTCAATAAGCCATCCTTCATCTTGTTCGAACCAATCGGTTTCAAATTTTTTCTCATATCGACTTTCATTCCATTCAAAAATACTGATACGAGGGCCTCGATAGCCAACATGTATTTCTGGTTTTCCATCCATGTCGCTGTCTTTACAGACCATGGCAAACGGATAGTTATCCCAGCCGCTGTTGTACTCTAAAATCGTTGAATCAAATTCTTTTGTTTCTTTATTCCAATCTAATACAACAACCTTGAATGCGGATCCGCAGATAACCTCGTTTTCTCCGTCTTCATCAACATCTGCAACACTGGGCATAAAAACGTAGCCATACACATCAGGATCATCCCACTGAGCTACGCGCCTGAGGAAAAAACCAGTCCAGCGGAACACCGTTATCTCGGTAACCGGGCTTCCCTCTACTGTCGCACCACCGGTGAGCAGTAATTCATTTCGCCCATCATTATCACAGTCACCAATGAAACAGTCTGCACTTCCTCCACCCCTCCAGAACACCCATGGATTGAATCCGATGAGCCTATAGCCTCCAGCAAAATAACGGTACACAGCAGCATACCATGTGCAGGCGATCTCGTTTTTTCCATCACCGGTAAGATCTCCAATAGCCATGCCACCTGCGTCTACTTTAACAAAGGGATAAAAAGGATTGCGAATAATATGGGTTTCATCATAGGTTTGCCGCTCCTCATTCCACTCCATTACCCGAACCGCGGCATCACGACCACTAATCAACAATTCGTTGAGACCATCATTATCACAGTCACCTATGGGTTGCGGTCCTTCATAGCGGGCACCCTCACGCGGATCGGTTCCATAACTCTGTTTCCACTGTATCCCATACTCATCTGAGGATAGAGAAGGAACAGATTCAGTATCTGTATCTATATAAGACGGTGAGTGTAAAAAACTTCCCTGAATGATACCTCCAAACACTATGAGAACTGATAGTCCTACAAGTACTATTCCAAACGTATGTTTCATATTTTTCCCCAGCAATATTTATACAAACAGTATCATATAAACATTGTGATGACAAAAGATTATCAGACAGGTGCTATGATAAATCTTTTAACCTATTCGCCATTCCCAACAAAATAGAGCCAGATATGATAAATGAGTTATTAAGGCAAGAATGTGATTTGAAGTTCTTCTTTACGAATGGTTATACTCGAAAAAAATGTGAGTCCTGCGGAGCGTACTTCTGGACACAAGACCCAAAGGCGACGCTTTGCGGAGATAGACCCTGTGTTCCGTTTAGTTTCCTTGAACAGTCTCCTGCAAAAAAACCCCTTTCTCTATCAGAGGTACGCAACAAATTTATCTCGTATTTTGAACACAATCAGCATAAACAGGTTTCCTACCCAGAGACCGGACATCGCTGCCCAGTTATTGCCCGCTGGCGTACTGATATTTATCTCACCATCGCCTCCATTGCCGATTTCCAACCCCATGTCACCTCCGGGACTGTCCCCCCTCCAGCAAACCCCTTGGTCATCTCTCAGCCCTGCATCCGACTAAACGATCTTGATGAGGTGGGAAAAAGCGGCAGACATCTCACCATGTTTGAGATGATGGGGCATCATGCATTCAACAAAGACAAAGATGAAATCTACTGGAAGGAAGAAACGGTTGCCTACTGCGACGAATTTTTCAGAAAAGAAATTGGGATACCTCAAGAGGCCATCACCTATAAAGAACATCTCTGGATCGGTGGAGGCAACGCTGGACCCTGCATTGAGGTCCTTGCCGGCGGACTTGAGATAGCAACCCTTGTTTTTATGAACCTGATGCAGCAGCAAAAGGGAACTATAAACCTTGAAGATCTTCCCTACACAGAAAATCCGTTGAACATTGTAGACACCGGCTACGGTCTAGAACGTATCGCCTGGTTCACCCAGTCCACACCCACGGTCTATGAAACGGTCTTTCCCAGCATCCTCAACGCCATTAAAACTCAAACGGCAAAAAATGCAGCACCAGCAGATATTTACTCGCTTGCTGATCACACCAAATGCCTCGCCTTTATGCTTGGAGACGGCATTGTCCCCTCCAACGTCAAAGCAGGATACCTGTGCCGTCTTATCATCCGAAGAGCACTTCGATTCCTTGAAAAACTCACCCTCCGATTTACTCTTGCAGACCTTGTGGATCTGCAACTCAAAACCCTTAAAAAAGACTTCCCCGAACTCTCCTCACATCAAAAACAAATCGATGAAATCCTCACCATTGAAACCCAACGATTCAAAGAAACACTCACCAAAGGACGTGACCTAGTCACTCGCATTATTGAAAAAAACAAAAAAATCAACACCGAACAGCTCATAGAACTCTATGACTCCTACGGCATGCCACCTGACATCGTCCACACCATCGCAAAAGATCACCAAGTCACTGTTCACATCCCCACTCATTTTGACTCCATGATCGCTGAGCGACACTCCCATGAACAACCACAGGAACACAAAACAGACTCATACCCAAAACATCTCCCTGAAACAAAACCACTCTATTATTCCAATCATTACCAAAAAGAATTCACCGCAACAGTACTCTGGACACAACCCGCTCACAAGGGAACACACATTATCCTTGACCAAACCACCTTCTACCCTGAAGGAGGAGGACAACCTGGAGACAAAGGAACGCTTCAGCATAACGGAACAAAAATATCTGTCCTCTGCGTTGAAAAACACCAAAACGCAATCATCCATCACATACAAGGCACCTTGAAAAAAGGAGATAAGGTACACGGAGAAATCAATTGGAACCATCGATACACCCTAATGAAACACCACACTGGCACCCATGTAGTCAACGGCGCATTACGAAAAATACTCGGTGAACACATCTGGCAGGCCGGATCACAACTGAGAACAAACGAAGCACGATTTGATTTTTCTCATTATAAACCAATTACAGAACAGCAACGAAAAAAAATAGAGCACCATGCAAACCACTTCATAAAGCAAAAGATACCTGTCGAAAAACAAGTCATGCAACGAAACAAAGCCGAAAAACGCTTTGGTTTCCGCCTCTACCAGGGAGGCGTACCCCCAGGAAACACTATCCGTATCCTCAACATCCCAGAAATCGATGTAGAAGCCTGCGGCGGCACACATCTCGATAACATTGGAGAAATTGAAAAAATAAAAATCATCAAAACCGAACGCATCCAAGATGGAGTGAATCGTATCATCTTTGCCGCAGGAAAAATGGTTGATGCATTTCAAGAAGAAGAACACAAACGCTACCAGACGCTAACAGGTATCCTTGAAAAATACTACACGATACAAAACAAAAAAAACATATCTGATCAATTAACCCAATCTGCAGCAGTTTTATCTGTACCAATCGATCAACTTGAAAAAACAGTGAAAAGATTTCTGAAAGAAATATCCAAGAAAAAACAAAAGACAGTCAACGATCTACCCGAGGCATGTACTGATCTGTTTGAAACATGGAAACAAACACAAAAACAAAAAAAGAAAATAGACGAAGAGGAACTTCAAAGACTTGAAAACAATGCAGAACACGTCCCAGATACACAAATACGGATTATCACAGGTCAAACACATTCAGATGCTACCGCAACCGCAGGGGCGCTCATCAAACAAAAAAATGTGATTACCCACATATCTGATGGTAATAAAATTACTTCTGCAGCATCAGAAAATGTTGATATTGACCTTCGGAAAATCGCCCCTGAAATTGGCAAGATCCTTGGAGGGAGTGGTGGAGGAAAACCAAAATTAACACAAAGTGGTGGACCAAATAAAACTCAGGTAGATGAGGCATTACGAGTGGCAAAACAATTGACTCTGCAACAAATGAAAAAAAAGAAAAAGTGAAGGATTTTTCTGAAAAAATCCTTAGTGGTTTTGTTTTGTCTTGAATTTTATGAAGATGACTGAAATCAGTGCGATTTCACTGAAAATAATGACCAGTCCTAGATACATAACTTGTGAGGTATCAACTGCGCCTAAATCTAAGGTGTTTTCCGCCTGATTATCTTCGGTGAGGGTAACACTTTCTATCGGAGGAGAAGATTCATCTGATGTGTCTGATTTCAACACGATAATCTCGCGGGTCTCTGATGTTGCGTTCTTGCTGTCTCTTGCAGAAATTTTTATGGTATACAAGCCGGGTTCATTCCAGGTGTGTAACGTTTGTAATTCCAAACAGGGTGGCAGATAAGAAGAATTTGTAATGGTATTATCTCCCCAGTCAATAAGATATTGGACGCTATCATTGTCTGAATCATTGGAGGCTACATTGATACGGTAGACATCTGTGTCCTGGTCAAAACTCATCTTGATTTGAGGGATGCTTGGAGGGGAATTTGTCTTCGAGATGTGGATAAGGATGTTTTCTGAATCGGTTACCCCCTTGTTATCGGTGACTGATAGGGTCACATAGTAGGTTCCTATCTTTTTGTACTGGTGAGAGGTGGTGTATCCCTCTTGTATCGTGTTGTCGCCGAAATCCCAGAGATAGTGGTTGATCGAGCCATCAGGATCATTACTTCCTGCCGCAGAGAAGGTGATGAGCTCGTTTACACAATATCCCTCAAAGGAACCATGAATGCATGCTTGTGGCTTCTTATTTGGAATTGTTGGAGTATTGATGACTGCTACTGTTGTAAAGGTACTGGTTGTTTCTTGGTCATCAGTGACCGTGAGGGTTATGGTGTAGCTTCCAGCGGTAGCATAGGCATGAATAGGATTTGGCCCTGTCGCTGTTGTTCCATCTCCGAACTCCCAGGTATACAAAGTAATCTCACCATCTGCATCAGTGCTTTGTGATCCATCAAATGGAATTGGTTCATTTACCTTGCCGTTATATGGTCCACCCGCATGAGCAATCGGCTGGACATTGGGTGGAAGCGGGATTGCTTGCATTGCTTCCGAAGTTTGACTTTCATATTCTACTTCATCGATGATCCCTATGGCAGTGATTGTATAGATATATGTTTCACCTACTGTAACATCGGTGTCTGTATACGGTGATGTCTGCCAGATAATGGGTTCACCAAGATCAGATCGATTTATTTTATAATGGTTAATATTTGATGTATCTGATACATTCCAACGAAGAATAAGCATATCACCTGTTTGTGGATCATGAATCGTGATATTTGAAACTTGTTTTGGGATAACTACGATCGTATCATTTGTTGTATCATTTATCTCATTATTGTCAACTACATTTAAAGTAACATTGAAACACCCAAACTGTTCAAATGAATGTTCAACAATCATTCCTTCATCAGTAGTTCCATCACCAAAATCCCAAAGATAACTCTCTATAAATTGGCTCTGACTATCAGAGACAGAGGAGTTTGACGCATTGAAAATCATGCTTTCTCCAACCACACCTATCTCTGGTGTATGATTAAACTCTGCTGTTACTTCACCTGGGGAAGGGATAGGATTAATGCCACCACCCCCAGTATCAAAATCAGCGATTTCTGCATATTGTAAACTTCCAGAATCAGATTCAAATCCTTGAACGAGTTGAGAACTTAGCGAGGATAGGAGAACTAAAGCTCCAATAAATAAAACAGAAACAAAGATTCCGTGACTAGTACATAGTGTTCTCTTGCCTTTTTTGAAATAGCTCCTTTTTACCATCATACACTTTTTTTTGTAAGTTTTTATTTTTAAATGATGTTGTACAACTCGTACCAATTCTCTTTACGAATCGTACCGAATATATATGATCAGAAAAGAATCCATATCCCTGATCGAGCTTGTCAAAGTGTAATATAAGCAAAAAAGTATCTCGAGGTATCTCTTTGTTTTCTTGTTCTGCCTATTCTATTTTATGGTTTAGAATTATTTGTAGAAAGAATAGCTCAATATTTTTATGTTATAATTGCCAGACAAAATGGGCTACAGTGATAAATATCGCTGTAAAAATACATAGGCCGATAACAAACCATGGTGGGATTTTGAGTGCTGTTTTTTCTTCAGCGTCAAAGTAACGAATAAGTCCTGCTGCCGAGTGAAATCCTTCACCTTTCTTTTGTTTTGCCATCTGATACCACATTACAATTGTTTGTACATATAACATCTTCTTCTGGTATTTTAGCTTTACGATGATGTGATGTTAATCAACGCCGATCTTTAGATAGAAGAAGGGTATGCTGTTCGAATCTTTTCAAAAAATGTTATGTTTTTTTGAGAAGTATTTATATGTGATAAGCGCCGTATAAGGGTATGTATTCGGGAGAAGAATGCCACCTTCATCTCCTAATACATAAGTAGATATCAATATACTTACGAGGTGTATGGAGAGATGTTTCACAAGTTCGTCTCTGGTTTGCTACTTATTTTCTTTTGTAGTAGTGTGATTTTTGTCTCTGCGGTTCAATCTGAGGAATCAGACGAGTCGCAGCTGTTGCTTTCTGCTCCGCTCTCTGTTGTAGAGGGGAGTAGTTTTACGGTTTCTGTCTTAGCAAATGGCACTCCTGTGGAGAAGGCAAACGTGTATTTTGGTGATATGAGTGGTGAGACTAACGAGCAGGGGTTGGCAACTCTGAGTGCACCGACTGTTGATGCGGATGCTTCGTTTACGCTTTTAGTGACGCATGAAAGCTTTCTGTCTGCACAAAAAACAATTACGGTGTTCAATCAGCGTGAGCAGACTGATAAAGGATGGATATATGGTCAAGTATATCAGAGTAATGGGAACGGTATTAAAACAGCGCATGTGTGTGTGGTTCTTTCATCTGTAGGGAGTACCAGTTCGTGCGTGTTTACTGATAGTGACGGACGGTATGATCTCTTGGTGCCTGTTGGTGAATATCAGATGGTGGTGACTAAGCAGGGGTATGAATCTCAGCAGCGATCGAGTGTGCAGGTGGTGAAAAATGAGGCGGTGGAGCAGAATTTCTTATTGGTTTCTTCTTCTGATATCCCCTCAGGCAATTCTCAGATAGGTGAAAATCGCGATTTGATTGAGGCTGCAATAAATACCGGTATTTCAGCGGATTTGGTAGGTGGCCAGATCGATATTGCTGCCACAGATAAATCATATGATATCACGTTGTATAAAGACGAGTTGATCGTTGATGTTATTTTTGTCAATGAAAGTGAGGTGCGATTTACAGTGGATGCAGAAGACATATCTGACACTATTATTGCGTTACGTTTAACAAATCCGGAGGATACTGAAACTATTGAGGTCTTGTTTGATGATGAGCAGATAGAACAGATTGATTTTGTGGATATTTTTCAATTAGGTGATTCCTCTTCAAGTGCGCATTATGCAAAATTAGCTATTGAGGACGAGCAAGGAAGGGTATTGTATTGTTTGGTTTTTGTTCCAGAGTTTAGTGTGCATGAAATTACCATTCGATCACTTAGTGAATTGATAGAAGGACTGAGTGGTGTTTCGGCAGTGTTGATCTATACGGCTACAGGCTTATCAGTGTTTTGTGTATTGCTTGCTCCGCTTGTAGTAAACATTTTTCGAAGACGCCGTCTCCTCTAAAAGACATGATGCTCTTGCGTGTGTGGTAAACACTTTTATTTTAATAGACGATTGTAGTGGTGAAGGTGTGAGACGCGAATGTATGTCGAAGAGCTGATATTAGGCGCTGCGGTCACTATTTTTTCGCTTGGTTTACTTGTGTTGTCGTTGGTGAGTTATCAGCGGTTTTTAAACAAGAAACTGTTGTTGATCAGCCTGGTTTTTATTGTGTTGTTTATAAAAGGTGTAATCTTGAGTCTGTCTGCGTTTTTTTCTGATTTTACTCTTTTTGATCCGTTGTTATTTGGATCATATGTGGGTTTGTTTGATGTGGTACTTCTTGTGATTTTATTTGTAGCAACGTTGAAGAGATAGGGTGGAATGAGTTCATCAAACGAGACGGAAAAGGAAAAAAAGATTCTTGATATTGTATCTTTTTTTCCAGGAGTTCATGCCAGTAAGGTTGCGGAGCTTGTGCATATCCCCTTATCTGAGGTAAAGCAGCAGTTAGCGGAGCTAAAGCATAAGGGAAAGGTGGAGGTGCAGTCGAGTAACGGGTTTACGCAATATTCTCTACCTCAATCAAAAAAAGGAAACCGGGAGGGGAAGACACAGAACATCCGGAAAAAGATTTATGTGTTGATCCAGAAAAACCCGGGGATTCATCTGAGCCGAATTGCTAAACTGTTGAAGATTAGTGTGTCTCTTGCCGATTATCATTTGATGTACATGGAGCGTCATCATGAAGTGAAAGGCGTGAAGGATACAAAAGGGTATCATAAACGGTATTATCTTTGTGAAGGTGAGGTTGGTCGTTTTGAAAAAGATCTGCTTGAGGTGTTGAGTCGCCGTGTGCCGTTGAAGGTGGTGTTGTTATTTTTACAGCATCCGGTGATGAAACATAAGGATATCTTGTCATTTGTCAATGTTGCTCCTTCGACCCTGTCGTATTACCTCAATCAACTGATGCAGAAAAACATAATTCGTTCATGTACCGATAAAAATACAAGTGGTTATGAACTGGTGAATCGCGCGGAAATTGTACGTATCTTAAAGAAGTATGCCTTACATATTGAGTTGCAGCTTGCTGCAGAGGGCTTCCGTGATTTGTGGTCTGATTTCCATTATTAGAGCGTTTGTTCGAATCTTTTCAAATAAATTATAAATATATATGAATAAATTTATGGTATGGGGTTGCAAGTTCCCACCTAGTCCTTTCTCCTCTATCCCCTGATTTGGTGGGGCTTCCCCTTCTTTTCCGATAAAAGGAGGACTACTTATTTTTGATGAGTTTTGAGTTTTCTAAAAACAAGGATCAGAAAGAAAAGTTCTACAAAAATCAACAGTGCTGCAAAACTGGTAGATATCAGAGAGGTGGAGCCTGATTTTTCCAAACCGAGAAACTCTGAAAACGATGAGAGGAACGATTCAATCGTTTTTTCAAATGAAACGGGTGCCAAGGATACAGCTGAGGTAATAGAGATAGTACGAGTTGCTGGTGCGGATGATGCATTCTGACTGTCCACCACATAAATCTGGATTGTAAAATTACCGCTGGTTTTCCATTGATGTGTTGCTCTCAGAATAGTACCGCTTGGAAAAGAGGGTGATTTCATCTGGGTGTGATCACCCCAATCCACGACATACCGTAGATACTCATCTTCAGGGTCGATTGACTGTGCGATAAGTTCGTAGGTTCCGTGTTCATCCTTCTTCTGAATCGTTATGGTAGGAGGAGTTGGTGGCTGATTTCCTTGCTTTATAATTGCATAGGTGACATCGGTATTGGTTTGGTTTGATTCATCGGTTATAGTCAGTGTTATTTGGTAGGTTCCTTTGTTTCGGTATCGGTGTCTTGGGGTTTTTCCAACCGCTGTCGTTCCATCTCCAAAATCCCAATGATAACTTGTTATATTGCCTGCTGCTGCATGACTTTGTTTCCCGTTGAACTGAAGAGAGCAATTGGTGAATCCATGATAAGGGCCACTTGCATTTGCAGTGGGACGGTGCGTTTGTTCAGCGATGGTTACAATTGCGGTATCGCTTTTGATCTCTCCAGAGGAGTCGGTGATAGTAAGCGTTACGGCGTAGGTTCCCGGGAGGGTGAAGATGTGGGTGACTACCTTTCCTGTATCTGTCGTTCCATCTCCAAAATCCCATTCATAACGGGTGATGTTTCCATCGTAGTCGATACTGTTTGTTCCATCAAAAACAATTGGGGTATGTGTCCATCCGAAATAGGGACCACCGGTATCTGCAAGAGGCGGTGTGTTAAAAAGGAGGGGGATGCCGCTTATTGATTGGGAGAGCGGGCCGATTAAGAGCTGTTTGTCTACGTAGTCGACTGCAGTGATCTGATAATAGTAGGTGTGGCCGTTCACGAGGTTTGAATCGATATATTCAGGGCGGGTGGTGGTGAATGGCTCTGCGCGATCGTTTCGAAATATCTGGTAGTAAACTACCTCATCTTTTGGCAGAGGATTCCAGGTAAGTGTGAGGGTTTTTCCGGTGCCTGGGTTTTTAACTGAGAGCCCAGAAATTTGAGAGGGGACTACGGTGATGGTAACATTTGCAGTATCACTGGTTCCATCGGAATCTTTCACAGTCAATTGCACCGTATATACACCGGTGTGATTGAACTGATGAACGTATTGTGCCTCATTTGCGGTGGAGGCATCTCCAAACTCCCAGTGGTAGTAATCAAGGATAGGTTGAGGAGACGATTGCGATTCTTGTTCTGTCGAGGTGGTGTCATCTGTTTGAGACTCTGAGGTTTGATGCAGTGGATTAAGCATTTCATCGGGAGCTGTTATGGTTTGTACTTGATACAGACCACCGTTTGCGTCTCGCAGGCAGCTTTCTGTTCCATCAAACAATACGGGCTGATGGGTACATACGACCTGTGAATCCACAAGGATAACTGCGACAGGTTCAAAGCTAGGATCGATATCGATCTGTTCCGATTGTGCGGAGATATCATTTACTCCTTCGGCGACATCAAGTACATCATCTGCGGGGCCAACTGATGGATTCAATGATGGATCAGAAGAAAGGCCCGGTTCTACTGCTATGGCCTGCATGCTTGCAAGAAGCATAAGAAAACAAAGCAAGAATCCAAGTAGCGAACTTCTTTGAAAATGAATTAAAGAGGTTTTTTGCATATGCAGTACTCTCCTCAAGTGATGCATAAAATTCGTTTTGGCTTCTTCTATATATAAATACTCTTGTACAATTGTTGTCGACGGCATAGAACAGTTCTTATCACAACGGGCGAGGTGTATAGAGGTGTCAGCAAATCAGACATCTGCTATGGAAAACATCTAAATATCGCAGGTTGATACGTATGCTCAGAGGGTGTTGCGGACATGAAAGAAATCGACTCGCTTATCAATAAAGCCCTGAAATATAAAGAGAGTGGACTCACTGATTATGAAGTTGCAGAAGAGCTCAATGTCTCCAAAGACACCGCGGTATGGCTGTTAAACAAGGGAAAACAAAAGAAACCCGAGGGAGATGTGAAAATAGGATGGCGATCTATTGGCGTGTATCCCTCACGGATTGCGTTTCTCTCTGATGCGCTGACCGATATTGCAGTAGAAGAAATCGAACAACGTGGACTTGAGCCATCAACTGTGGTTGGTGTTGCATTAAATGGTATCCCCTTTGCAACCTACATTGCAGAAGCATTGGGCCTTGAGCTTGCAATTTTCCGCCCGCATCATGAAAAATCTGGTGCGTTTTCTTCCAATTTTGCATCCGTAAAAGAAAAAGATATCATCATCATTGATGATGTCGTCGGCTCCGGAGAAACCTTAAAAGGAGCAATCAAAGCGACCAAGCTTTCCAAAGGAAACCCGGTACTCTTGGCATCCATTGTTAATAAACGTGCACAAAACGATATCGGCGGTGTTCCACTGCGGGCGTTAATACGGGCACGTGCTTTATAAGATAAGGATCAAGAAGTGTTCTTTGTGGAGACGTGTTGATGCATTGGGCAGATGTTATTGCAGAGAAATTGGTGAAAAAAAAGACTGATCATGTGCTTGCCACCGGTATTACTCCTTCTGGTCCAATTCATATCGGCAACATGCGGGAGATTCTCACCACTGATGCAGTCTTTCGGGCGTTACGAGAGAAAAAGCAGAACCCGTCATTTATTTATATCGCCGATGACTACGATCCCCTGCGTAAGGTCTACCCCTATCTTCCTAAATCGTATGAGCAGTATGTAGGAATGCCTATTTCTGATATCCCCTGCCCCTGTGGAAGTCATAAAAGCTATGCTGATCATTATTTATTCGAGTTTTTAAACTCCTTAAAAGAGGTTGGTGTCACACCTAAGGTGTATCGAGCCAATGAGATGTATAAAAAGGGTGTATACACCAACGCCATTCAAACCGCCCTTGAAAATACCCGTAAGATACGTTCGATCATCGAGACCATCTCAAAACGACAGCTTCCCAAACACTGGCTTCCCTTTAATATTCTCTGTCAACACTGCAACAGAATCGCCTATGCAAAACCCGTGCTCTATGAATACCCGTACATTGAATACACCTGCGCCTGTGGCTATGAAGGAGAAATTGACATCCGAAAAGGCGGAGTGGGAAAACTCCCCTGGCGGGTCGACTGGCCTGCTCGCTGGAAAATGCTTAAGGTAACTTTTGAACCCTGTGGAAAAGACTTGGCAACCGTGGGTGGTGCACGAGATACCGGTAAACACATCGTCGAAGAAATCTTCAAGTATCCTCATCCTGAGGGACTGGTCTATGAATTTATCATGCTGAAA
>CAZTFR010000009.1:0-4580 GCA_964612945.1 uncultured Thermoplasmatales archaeon | reverse complement strand
AAGGAAAAGGAGCCATGCATAGCTCCAAAGGAACCGCGCTGAGTGCCGCAGAAATGCTGCAGATGACCCCACCGGAGGTTTTGCGGTTTCTGCTTATGCGAAATCAGCCCGAACGGCACATCTCCTTTGACTCTGGTCTCGGTCTGCTCTCCCTTGTCGATGAGTATGATACCGTGGAAAGTGCATTCTTTCAACAAACCGAGCCACCCAAAGGAATCAAAGATCTCTCAGAAACTTACCGATTGTCTCAACCGGAAAAAATCCCAGATAAGTTACCCGTGCAACTTCCGTTTCGCCATCTGGTAACCATCGTGCAAATCGGGGATAGTTGGAAGGATGTAAAAGCTATATTACAACGCACCAATCAAATCCCCAAAGATATCACAAAAGATGATGAAAATCGACTGCGTCAACGTGCAGCACATGCCCGGTATTGGCTGAAACATTTTGCACCGGACATGGTGAAATTTACCGTACAAAAGAAGCTGCCGAAAACACAGCTGACCAAAGATCAACAAACATTTCTTCAAACGCTCAAATCAGCGTTTGAAAAAACTGCCTGGCAACCAGAGCAGATCCATAACGCCATCTATGAGGCTGCAACAGAACACTCGCTTCCAATAAAACAAGCCTTCACTAGTTTATATCTCATTCTTTTAGGGCAGAAAAAAGGGCCACGAGCAGGCTATTTTTTATCAACACTAGATCAAGCCTTTGTTCTCAAACGCATCAAAGAAGCAGTTAAATAACACCTCTTTTCATACCACGTCTGCTGTTTTCATGAACATTTATCTGGAAGTCTACGGTTGCACAGCAAATAAAAGCGATGCAAGCATCATCAAAGGTATACTACGACAGCATAATCACCGCCTTGTCACCTCTGCAGAATACGCTGATGCTTTGATTCTTCTCACCTGCACGGTCATCGATACCACCGAACAACGCATGCTCTCCCGGATCAGAGCTTATAAAAAATATGGTAAAAAAACAATCATTGGCGGCTGCATGGCAGTTGTTCAACAAAAAAAAATTCATTCCATTCTTCCTGATGCACTGCTACTTCCACCAACAAAATTGGGCCATATCAACACGCTTCTCACGGGTAAACCAACTGATGATTCAACTCAAAGACGGGGCAATCTTCCAAAATACTACCCGGCCACTGCAGCCCCTATCACCATTGCAGAAGGATGCACCAATACCTGCTCCTATTGTATCACGCGGTCTGCCCGGGGGCCACTGCAGAGCTACCCCTCAGAAGATATCATTACGGATGTTAAACATGCACTCCGACAGGGTTGTATTGAAATACAGCTCACCGCTCAGGACACCGCAGCCTATGGGCAAGACAGCAACACCACCCTTGGTCAGCTGCTCAAAACGATAAGCAGGCTTCCAGACATCTTTCGCCTTCGCGTAGGCATGATGAATCCTGCATCCGCGCTCAGCATTCTTGATGATATTATCACCGGCTATCAAGATCCACGTATCTACAAATTCGTTCATCTTCCCGTCCAATCAGGAGATGATCATATTTTACAAAAGATGAATCGAACCTACAACGTTGAAGAATTCAAACACATCATCATGAAGTTTAAAAAAGCCTACCCGGAACTGACGCTTTCCACAGATATAATTGTAGGATTTCCTGGAGAAACAGAAGAACAATTCAGACACACCCAGACACTACTTTCTGAAATCAAACCAGATATCACAAACATCACCCGTTTTTCCGCACGACCCAATACAAAAGCAAAAACCATGCCCAATCGACTACCAACAAAGACTGTCAAACAACGATCAAAAAAACTTACCGAACACTGCACAAGAATTGCCGAGCATAACAACAAAAAATATCATCAGAACACCTATCACGTTTTTATCACCAAACATATTGACAACACCACCTCCTTTGGCCGAACACACCAGTATAAACCAGTTCATATCAACAAACATCTTACAATAGGGGGAGAATATATCGTTCAAATCACCCATTCATCACCCATACATTTATACGGAAAACTTATATAACACGCAGAATATTGATTGCAGTGGTGAGGAACTGGGATGATCAATATCGCAGTAAACGGCTTCGGCCGCATTGGACGAAACGTCCTTAGAGCAGCTTTACAACATTCACAATATGGCAAGAAATTTGAAATCGTCGCCGTCAACGATCTTGGCAGCACCGAAATTCTTGCACATCTTCTCAAATATGATTCTATCTATGGAAAATTCGATGCAGACATCCAAGCAAACGCCAATGGGATTGATGTCAATGGAAGACACATTCGTTTCCATTCACAGGTAAACCCAGCAATGCTACCATGGAAAGACCACAACATTGATGTCGTCATCGAATCAACAGGTGTCTTTCGCACCCGTGACGGCGTCTCAAAACACCTCGATGCAGGAGCAAAAAAAGTCATCATCTCCGCCCCTGCAAAAGACCCAGATTTAACCATTGTTCTTGGAGTAAATGAACAACTTTACAATCCTGATAACCATCACATTGTATCAAACGCATCCTGTACCACAAACAGCCTCGCACCACCTGTCAAAGTACTCAACGACAGCTTTGGAATAGAAGAAGGATTTATGACGACCATTCATAGCTACACCGGCGATCAACGTATTCTTGACTTCCCTCACAAAGACCTTAGACGTGCACGAGCAGCAGCGGTATCGATCATCCCAACCACCACCGGAGCGGCAAAAGCCGTCGGTCTCGTCATCCCACAGGTCAAAGGAAAAGTAGACGGTGTCGCCGTTCGTGTCCCAACACCAGATGGATCACTCACTGATTTTACCTGTACCCTGAAAAAACCGGCAACAAAAGAAGACATCAACAACGCTATGAAAAAAGCTGCTGCAACACAGCTGAAAGGAATCCTTGAGTACTCCGAAGAGCCTCTCGTATCCGTTGACATCGTCGGCAACCCCCATAGCGCCATCATCGACGGTCTCAGCACCCGGGTGATCGGAGAGAAAGGGAAATTCGCAAAAATCTTCTCCTGGTATGACAACGAATGGGGATACTCCTGCAGAATTGTTGATCTTGTCAACTACATGTTCAACCATGCAACCAAAGGAGACGATATTTACTTAAAAGTACAACACTAAAAAAAAAAAAATCTTTCTCCCACACTTTTCTTTTTATCGTGTCTATATGTTTAAATAACACAGAAAGATACACCTCTCACACGGAGGAGATTCTGCTTATGAAAGAATATTACACGCTTGATGATGTTGACATCAAAAAGAAAACAGTCCTTTTACGTGTTGATTTCAACCTACCCCTTGACAAAAAAACATTAGAGATCCTTGATGACACCCGTATCAAGCTTGCCCTTCCCACCATCAAAGAACTCAAAGAAAACAAGGCAAAAACAGTCATCCTCGCTCATCAAGGAAGACAGGGAAGCTGGGATTTTACAAGCCTCGAAAAGCACGCAAAGGCACTTTCAAGACTTCTTGATCACCCTGTCAGCTTTGTCGATGACATCTACGGAGATAAGGCACAACAGAAAATCAAACTTCTTCAACCGCAAGAAATCCTGATGCTAGATAACGTTCGCAAATATGATGGTGAAACAGAAAAAAAATCAATAGAAGAACACGCACAATCACCACTTGTGCAGCGTCTTGCACCCCTAATAGATGTGTATGTCAACGATGCCTTTGCAGCAGCGCACCGTAAACAATGCTCCCTTGTGGGCTTTACCACAGTTCTTCCATCTGTTGCAGGACGCCTGATGGAAAAAGAACTCACCACCCTTGAAAAAGCCGTGCAGAACCCTGAAAAACCAAGTGTTTTTTTGTTTGGTGGAGCAAAATTTTCTGATGCGATAAGTACGATTGAGCGGCTGCTAACTAACAAGACTGCAGACACCATACTTCTTACCGGTCTTCCCGCAAACGCCTTTCTGCATGCACAAGGAATCGTACTTGGAAAAGAAAACGAAGCAATTCTTTCTGAAGAAGGAACCACGGAGCTCTACACGGCTATAAAAGAACTGTTAACAAGATATGAAAAGCACATTATACTTCCAACAGATTTTGCTATAGAAAAACAGGGAAACCGCGAGGAAATAGCTGTATCTGATCTTCCCAGCAAGCAGCCGTTATATGACATTGGAGAACACACCATAACGCAGTTCAAAAAAAGGGTATCAGAGGCAAAAACCGTGTTTTTGTCTGGGCCCTGTGGCGTCTTTGAAAACCCGCTCTTTCAAAAAGGAACCAAACACATCTTTACCACCGTTGCACACTCAGATGCCTTCTCCATCGCAGGTGGAGGCCATACTGTTGCAGCAATTGAACAGCTTAACCTTCGAGACCAGATTTCTCATATCAGTAGTGGCGGTGGATCATTGGAGAAGTTTATGATGGGTGAAAAACTGGTTGTTGTTGAGGCGTTAAAACAAGCAAAGCAGAAAATCACCATCTAAAAATATGTTTGGAACAGATTGACTTGAAAGCTCTCAATTCAACGATTACCGGTTCTCATTGGGCTGGTAGATCAGCGGAAGATCGCCACCTTCGCAAGGTGGAGGCCGCGGGTTCAAATCCCGCTCAGT
>CAZTFR010000008.1:17474-56956 GCA_964612945.1 uncultured Thermoplasmatales archaeon | reverse complement strand
TCTATGGAATTGTATGCATTAAAACAGAAGAGAAACTGAATTTACGGGCAACACTCCGAACTAGATTATTCTTTTCAATAAAGTTAACATTAATCATTTTATTCTAACTTTTCTTTCCAGAAAGTCTATTGTGACAAGAGCTTGTATTTCAACATTATATTTTTCACTAATCTGATTTAGAGTATGTCCTTTATCAATTACAACGATCACCTGATGAACTGTTACCTTCATTTTTCTTAAAACAGAAAGTAACGCTCTGAGCGTTCCTCCAGTGCTTATGATATCATCGATGATGACTACGCTGTCTCCTTTTTGTATTCCATTGATGAATAAATCAGTTTGTGAATACCCCGTGATCTGCTGTACTGTTTGTTCGTCAGGTAGATTATACCTTCGTTTACGGACAATGATGAAGGGAATACCTGTCTGTAGTGACAAGGCGGTAGCAAGCGGGATTCCCATCGCTTCAATCGTTACTATTTTGTCGACTTTTTCTACGTTTTTGAGACGTGTTTGTATCTCCTCAACAACCTCCTGCAGGAGCTTTGGGTCAAGCTCAGGGATGCCATCCGTGAGAGGATGCACTAGATAGGTGTAGTCTCCTTTTTTGATGATGCTCGCTGTTTTCAGTGATTTTTTTAAAAGAGGTATACTCATAGCTCTCCTACCTGTTTGCAGACCTGCTTGAGATCAGTGATAAATGCATCAATAACAGGTTGAGTGATCTGCGGCATCAAAACAATGCGAAAACTACAGAGCCGGGGCATTTTATTGACCATCCATCCTTTCTGTGCGAGAAGATCTACAATAGTGTCTATCTGCTTTACTTTGACCCCGATTACATTTAGAGTTGGAGGAATAACAAGAGACAGGCCGATTTTGGTGATCAGCTCTGCGGTGTAGCTGGTGAGTTCCATGAGGCGTTTCATCACCTTTTGATAGCCTTGGTCTCCGAGATAGTTGATGACCGCATAGGTTCCTGCAACTGGTGCTGCAGAGCGGGTTCCAAGAATTCCTGCCTGCCGGGGGACACTGATGTAGGGTGAGGCGACACTGATTTTGTCAAACCATTGTTTTTCCCTCAGCAGCAGCGTGCCAAAGGGGATTGCTGCATAGCCCATTTTATGGGCGTCAATTGATATCGAGCTGACCCCTGGGAGGCTGAAGTCAAAATCCGGGAGAGGATAGTTGAGTTGTTTTAGAAAGGGGATGATAAATCCGCCAAAGGCGGCATCGACATGGAGAAACACCTGTTCATCAGCGCAGAGCTCTGAAATTTCAGGGAGGGGATCGATGGTTCCCAGCTCTGTAGATCCTGCAATGCCAACAACCGCTGCGGTCTCTGATGAAATCTTGTTTTTCAGCTGTGCCATATCCACAACATATTCTTTGGTGAGAGGTACCACCTGTAGTTTCACATCCATTAATGAAGCGATTTTTTGAAACGAAAAATGCGCGCTCTCCGGGATCACGAGTTCTTTTTTCCCAGAGAGTCGTCGTGCGATCCACATTGCAGTAATGTTTCCCTCAGTGCCACCCGTACCCACGGTTCCGCCCGCACCTGCAGGGGCATGCAGAAGCTGTTGGAGGTAGGTGAGTACCTCTTGTTCCATCTCAATGGATCCCGGAAACAGCGCAGGATCACCAAGGTTGGTTTCAAGAAACTGACTGTAGGCTTTTTTGGCGATCGGATGCGGCTGGGTACACATCGACCCGAGGATGCGGCCGCTTTCAAAGCTGAAGTCTTGTTGTTGAAACCGGGTGAGTGCACGATAAATCTGCTCCTTTTCTTGAGGATCCGATAGACTCATAACACCAATCCATAATCAGTTGCTGTTCAAAAAGGATTCTATCCCCCCCCCCCTTTGTCTATGGGAAGAATTTATATAAAGGCTTTAATAGCATCACCGCAATTTATATAATTCTCCTTGTCTGTTGCAAAATCTTTAAGAGGGGACAATGTATTTTGGTGTTGATGGAAAAAGATTCTGTTGAGCGTCCAGGAGAAGTCACCTCATTTCTTAAACTACCCGTCTACACGAGGGAGGGAAAATACGTCGGTCATGTCAAAAACGTGTTTCTTAACGTCGAAGATAAATGCGTCAGCAGTCTTTTGGTGAGCAACACGAATCCTTCTATTGTGGAAGGAAGCGTGGATGTCGCTGTGCCCTACCGCTGGGTGAACGCCGTTGGCGATATTGTGATTCTTTCTAATTTTCCCGAAAAGGTGGTCACCACCAAAAAGAAGGAAGAATCCGAAGAACCCGCTGAGGGAAAAGAAGACGAAATTGACATGATTGAATAACTGCTTTGATTTTCTTGAAGAAAACCGAGTACAAAGTAGCGTGTTTTCTCCCTATCTTTTTTTCATTAATTTATTTCTAAAAAAATACAAACATGCAAATATTTTTATATCATGTAAGGTATATATTAACATAGAGACAACAAGAAAAAGAAAAGAGTTGTACAATAATCTTTATATAGGTAAGAAACCCACTCATATATTAACAATATTAAAAAATGGCGATAATAATGAAAACAAGCTTCCGAAGAGTGAAAGCAGGCATCATAATGAGTATTATTCTTCTCAGTATTTGTGCTACCATGTGCACAAGCTCTTCAGCAGGCCTTATCAATATTAAACCTTTAATTTCAGTAACCCATAATCGAGCTGAAGATAATGTTATTCCTAAAAGTGGTGTGCTTGATATTAATCTGAGCACCTCATTTACCCTCACAGGACTAGGAGCAACATATGTACAAACCAGTAGTTTACTGAAGGATTCTTCAATCACTATATCCTTAGAATTGCAAGAAGCATCTGACTGGATTGATGCAAGTATCACGAATTCTCCTGCGAAATTAAAAATCGCTGAACCGGGGACAACATGGCAATCAAAACTTTCCTTAACGGTTACCGAAAAAGCACCAGCCTTTACCCTGGGAAAAGTAAAAATAACTGCCACGTCAACAAGTCTTCGAGGACTTCTCTTTAACCTGCAGGAGACAACCGAAGTATTTGAAGTGCCCTTTGAAATTGGATACTGGCCGGTGGTTAATTATGAATTAAAAGAAGGAAACTTCAAAGAGGTCGGGCCTCTTGATACTGCTGTTTTCCCCATTGCGCTGAAGAATTTAGGAAACGGAGTGACCTATATACAAATTGAACCAATCGATTCTCTTGGAGAAGATTGGACGGTGAGTATTCCTTCAAGTGTGACACTGAATAGCGATGATATGCTTGGTGAAGACGGAACGATGGCAACCGTTCGTTTAACCATTAAACCACCCTATGATTTCGGTTTTCATAATGATCGAAAAACATTCAAAGTGCGTTTTACACCTTCATACTTGGGAAGTCCTAACCTGGTAGGACAATCAGAGGTAATCACCTTTAACGTCCAAAGTATAGGTGTTTCTCCTGGAGCAGGTTATGAGATACCCCTAATCTTAACGGTCCTGGTTGTTATTTTCATCGGATTTTATGTGTGGAGAAAAAGTAAAAAATAGATTCGTTCAAAACCATTTTTTACTATTTTTCATCTCTTTTTCATACTTAGCTCTAAAATAAGATTATGATTTCTAACATCTGTAAAATGCTTAAAAAATTATAAATAGGATATAAACATACAATAATGTTTATATATACTATAAGATAAATTAGATATTGAGAGTTAAATCTTACTGGCGATAGAATCATGAACAACAGATTCAAAATACTACCCTTAATCATAGTGCTTTCTTGTTCATCACTAGCGTTAATCAGTCCAGTAGGTGAATCAGCACCTGTTGATCAAATTTATGAAACTTATCCATTCATTGAGATTGAATACAATGAATCACTTATTCAGGAAACTGTGATACCATATTCAGAACCAGTAAACATCCCCATAATAGTGAAAGCTCAGCTCCAAGGAACCGGTGTTGATCTTTTAGAAGATATTCCCTTCACCAAGCGTTTGGGAGGAAAAGATGCTTTAGCACATACTTGGCTAGTTGTCCACTTATCAATCGAAAATATATCTGACGGATGCTATGCATCGATCAGTCCTCCACTAATTCGATATAGAGGGCCATCAGAAGAATTCCAAACCGCAAACGCTAGGTTATCATTTACTATTGATAAATATTTTCCAGCCTTTTCTTTAAAAAAGGTTAGAATTAACGCAAGTGTTGAACGACTTGCAGCATCTGCAACACTTGTAAGACCTGCAACCTATTATAAAGAAGTACCATTCCAAGTTGGATATTACTCCCAATTAAGTTTTTCATATCCTGAAAGTAATGTGAAAGATATTCAGCCTCATGATACTGCAATTTTCCCTATAGAGGTTGAAAACTGGGGAAATACGGTATCAAATGTGTATATCGACGTTATGGATGTACCCGAAGGTTGGCAAGCTAATATCAAGGATAACATAACCTTAGAAACGAATCTTTACGGAGAGGATGTGAAAGAAAAAGTATTACTAAGTGTTAAACCACCTATAAATCTAGGCTATTATGAGGACCGAGCAGTAATTACTGTTAAGATGACTCCTGTTTTTTATAATAACTCAAATTTTGTTGGCAATCCACATTATCTTAATTTCATCGTTCAAAGTAAAGGTGTTGCTACACCAGGATTTGAAATAATCATTTTCATATCTGCAATTATCCTGATATTCGTACCGTTATTTAGAGTTAAAAATGGTTCAAAACAAAAAAGAGGGGGTACCAAATGAAAAAAGTATTTGTTATACTTTGTATTTTCTTTCTCCTCTTACCATTACTTTCAGTTCAATCATTTGCTCAAGATGAAAACGTGAATAATGATACTACTAATGATTCAACCAATGCTCAAGATGAAACAAGTTTGATCAATCAATTATTAAAATTACGTTTTAGAATAACCTATTTTCCCTTCTTAAAATTGGGACCGTACTATGTACGACAGTTAAGACCACCGGTTCCAATACAGGCCTCTTCCAGTACGATCACGGTTAGGTATAATGAAAAATCATATTTTGATATTGGTGGAGTAAATCCTGATACGGGAGAATATGAAAAGATGATACTTGTTGCAGGTCCCTATAGTTTTGGTTGGCTGAATAAAAAGGTAGCTTTTTCTTTTGAAGTTGAAGAATTTGAAAACTCTTCTATGGATGTTTGGAGCGTTGAATTTGACCCTCCAGTTATTGAATTATATCCAAACAGAAAAAATCTAGACTGGCCTGGCGCTGAAATACCTTTACGAACAAATGTCTCTATCATGCTTAATTCAAATAATGTAGATCCATCAAATCTACCCCAAGATACCATATTGAAAATCAATATCGTTAGAGAAGAACTTTTAGATAAAGCTGGTATTCTTAGAGGTACACCAGATTATGGTCAAAAAAGACTACATCCAGAATTATTTGAAGAATATGTTAAAAAAGAAACAGAAATTGGTGCGGAGCCATACTTCAAAACAGGATTTGGGTATCCAATTTGGTTCAAAACTTTAGGTCAATGGTTCATATTTTTATTAAACCGTCAATTACCACCGTATGATAAATTTGTTGATAGCGTCGTTGAAGTATTAGTAAATGTTAAACGTTACCATCAAGCAGAAATTGAACCACCAGAGACCTTTACCATCGAGCCCTATGCAGTCCGATCGATTCCTCTGACGATCAAAAACTTAGGCAGTCATATTGATACCTTTAATTTTCGTGTAACCTCAAAGGATGAAAATATTATCGTCACTCCTCCTCCATCAGTCACCCTGCGTCCAGGTGAAGAAGCAGAGGCACTTGTTGGCGTTGCTGCACCAAAGACACTGTACTCCTTAGGTGCCACCACACCCCTTCTTGTAGAGGCATACTCGGTAAATGAACCAGAATCGGTCTTTTCAAATACCTTAACCTTGCAGATCTCCGGAATCAACGTTGCCGGACAACCCATGTATTACTTTATCGGAATCATTGTTCTTATCGCCATCTTCTTTGCACTCCTTCTCTACCTTATGAAGAAACGAGCAGAAAAACTTGGAATGAAACCACAGAAACCCTGGACGATACCTGCAGAAAAAGAACACCTGCTCAACCTGAAAAAGAAAGATATCGTGCAATATGAAAAAGAACGAAAGATGATGGAAGAAGAATACCAATCTGCACTGCTCACCTACCATGAACAAAGTACACCCAAGAAAAAAACAGGTACACCCGCCAGAGCTACTTCATTTCAAAAAACAATCAAATCCTTGCTTACCCCACCTAAAAAATCTAAAAAACAACCCGCCAAGAAACCAAAGAAGAAAATACAGAAACCCACACTAAAAGCAAAACCAAAAATAAAATCAGAGCCCAAACTAAAAAAGAAAGAACCCAAATTAGAACCAAAACAAATACCTTCAGATGAACAACGACGCAAACAAGAAGCACTCAGACGCATTCAGCGTGAACAAAACAAGCTTAAAAAGAAAAAGTAATGTGAGTACTATACCTCTTTTATTATCTCTTTTTTCGAAGCAACCAGAGAAGCAAACCTATCTGAATGACTAACGCAGCGAGCACACAAACAAATCCACCCGTGGGACCCCACATCACCTCAACCATATACTGCGCAGACGATCCCGCAACAATTACCTCAATGGTGTTCTGACCAACTAATCCACCCACCCCCACCCGGACATACTCTGAGATACCATACGAAAACACCCCAAGGCAGACCGCAGAACACACAATGCTTCCAGCAAGCATCTTTTTTTTATGAAAACACAACACCATACTTAACATAACAAATACTAGTGCTGCACCAAGCAACACCACTAGACTCTGCTGCATCAGCACCAACAGATCAGGAAGCGTCTCAAGTACTCCTACCACAAAGGTTTCATCTGCGGTGATACTTACCAGCTGAAAGGGTAGAAGATACAGTGTGGAGGCGGTCTCAACAGATTTGGTTGCACCTGAAAGACTCCACCAGGGAAAAAGAAAGCTATCGAGAAGCAGGCCCATCGATGCAATCAAAAAGACATGCATCCAAGCCTGTTTTCGTATACTCTGTAGTATTCCAATGGCAGCACCACCCACAATGATCAAGAGGAAAAGAAACGGATACCAGGGTTCTGCAGAAGTGATAAGATCCCGGGAGCAATCAGACTGAATCAACAGCGAACGCTTTCCCACCTCTCCAGCATCAGTGGTAACTGAAAAAGTATAGGTCCCTGGGGGAAGTAAAAGATCGCCAGAGGAGGATACCCGTTCATAGACCAGCGAACGAGTCTCTCGCTCGACCTGAAGGGTGGCATCCTCCAAAAAGAGACCTCGACGATCCATCAGGCGATACGACAGATGATGTTCCTCGGGAAAGACAACCTGAATCTGGGTAGTATCAGCTACAACAAGCTGCTGTTGCACCCGCACGGATCGATGGGAGATATCAAGCAGATACGTCTGTGGTAGTACGTTTTCAAACTGGTAGCTGCCCGCAGTGTGCTGTTCTCTTGCAAGAAAAGGCTCAAGGATGTCCTCAGGATCGAGAAGTCTTGGGGTCACCGCAATAGAGAGCGGCAGCTCCTAGGTATCATAAACCTGTACTCCAAGTTGATAGCGGCTGAAAGACACCATCCGCTGTATGGGAACAAACCGGCGAAGCAGCCCAAGCCGGATGGATTTCTCATACAAACCGGCCCCCTGATACCGGACTTGAAGCAGATATGGCGTCCGGTGGTGTACCGGTGCAGAAAGCCGTGCCATACCATTTTTATCAGTGGTATTCTCCGAGAGAACGCAACCCTGCTGTAGAAGCACCACTGAGACATCCTGTACAGGTTGGGAGTGCTGATCAACAAGAGATAGCTCAACAGCTGCTTCAGCGGTACAAAACACGGACAGCCGGGTATCCGAAGACAGCGTCGTAACTGCAGATCCAATCAACATGCGACCTCCCTGAAGCGGGTTTTCACGAAACACCTTGACCATATACTCACCCTGAGAGATATCTAAAAACCGTGCTTGTTTAAAGAAGGAGAGATTCCGCCAATCCACCCGAACCATACGATCCGGGTCTGACTGAAACGACACCCTATCCGCAGTGGCACTAGAAAGAAGGGTGGCATTATGAAAAAGCTCTACAGTAATCGAAGAAAACCGTCGTTGTGAAATCGTAGAAAGATAAGGACCTAAAGGAAAACTTCTTGCATTGTGAACCACAACGGTAAGATTTGCCGTCTTTTGTTGTTCTTCAGTGGCATTCTCATCAACCGGCGGGATGCTATGAGAACGAATAAGCTGTTGAAACAACGCTGCCTCACGGGCAACCGCAGCAGGTCCACCAGTGGGTGTGGAGAAAAACTCTCCGGTGTATGAAATAACAAGATCCTCTGGAATCGTTAGATCTCGCTCCTGCCCCGGCTCATAGGAGTTTCGCCCAAACTGAATACGAACCATATCATTTTCAAATCCGGGAAGATGCGGATAATCCATTGCCCAGGCCTTCACCTGCGCCCCCGAGGCTTCCTCTCTACCTGAGACGACAACATCGGTGGTGTTTAAAATAAGGGCATGAGCCTCACCAGTGGTTTTTTGAGAAAAACACATCCAGGCCTCCTCACCCAGATCTACATCATCATGACTACTCAGAATCCGTATATCTGGATCATCAGGGATATACTCCGGGTCGGTATCAATGCCATACTGCTCCACAACACCTTGCTCTGTATGCACATGAACAAAAGGGTAGATGGTCCCAAAATTAAGATAGGAAATTGCGGTGCTGCGCACCCGACCACACTGCAACTCTGCAAAGATCCCATCGGTCTCCGCAGAAGGATCCACCCGGCTTTCTTTTTGAAACGCATGGGTGACCTGCGCCCGGATCCGCTTCGCAGCAGTAGGACAGTAATAGTAGGTGTACACACACGAGGTCTCCACCTCGCCGCGTACCGAGCGACTCCGCAGAAGACAGGACACCATCAACGGTCCATCCACCAACACCTTTTTGGAAACCAACTGCTCACTAGTGGCACTGTAATCATACAGCCCATCACCATAGTAATACCGAAAATCAAACGCGGCAAACAACTCCCCATTATCCACCGCCACCTCTGTTGTATTCTCCTCATGTTTGGTCACATGCTGCCCCGTGGAATACCCTAAAAACTCGCCCTCCTGAGAAAGAGCATAGACCACCGTGTCATCCTGACGAATCGCATAATATGCTGATTCAATCGGATACCCAGACAGCGGCTCATACCGATAATAGGCCTCCTCAATGCGCACATGATCCTGATAGTCAGCAGCAGGATGCGGCCCATCATCATAGTATACAAAAAAACGAGCAGAGGCATCCAACCCCTCAGGAATGAGAAACACCACATGACACGAACGAAGCAGCTGATCATCGAAAAAAGAAAGCCCATACACCTGCGAGGCAAGCTCCCGCTGCATCGAACCCTGCTGCACCACCACACGAACAGAATGAACACGGGTATCCTTCGCCCAACAAGGATCTGATAACACAACAGGAAGATCAACCGGCTGAAACCATGCCTCTTCCTCCTCAAAGCTGACCGGAACCGTAAGAAGCTGACGAGACGAAAAACGAGTATCCCACCAGTCATTCTGGGCAGACACAAACAGACCACCCCCTAAGAGCACTCCGAGAATAACGACCAAAAGCAATCCAGTTATACCAAGTCTCACAAGAAGCCTCCAATGCCTCCTTTCTAATATATAGCACCCCTCATTTATGAATATTTCTACATTTATATTTAAAAACAAAAATATCACACCCCTTTAGGTGATAACAAGTGTTAAAAAACAAAACCTACATTCCGGACCCAAAATGCCACGATGCGGAAGAATACGAACCTACATACAAGAAGTCGCCGAATCACCACGAATGGAAAAACTCTCCTTTGTCCTCCCCTTCATCGTCCTTGTCGTCGAACTCACCCTCCTCGAACACGCCCTCTCCATACAACAAACCTACGTAGTCATCCTCACCTCCATTCTCGTCACCCTCTCCATCGTAGAAATCATCTTTGTCTCAAGAGAAATACACGAACACTACACCTGCAGCAGCTTTGATCGCGAACTCACCATCCGCCTCGACGACTTTGTCATCGAACACCGCTCACAAAACGTCAAAAAAATCGTCGAAGACTTCATCGAACGCTACGAACAATACCAAGAACACCGCAACCAAGTCTACCATATCGCCTGCCAAATCCTAGAAACACACAAAGAAGAAATATGGGAACAAAAAATGCAGAAAAACCTAAAAACCTACCTGCAACGAAAAAAACCACTCACCATTGATGAACTGATCACAGGATTTATAAAAAAACATCCCCAGTATAAACAACACCCAAGTAAAGTCTACCATGAAGCAGCAAAGTTCCTGGATGAACACAACACAAAAAAGAGCGAAAACTAACCACACACCAAAGAGCTTCTCAGATAACCACCCCGTTTTTTATCACCGTATCCACCAAATTTATCCCAAAATGATAGGGGATATGCTGATACGACGGACAGTCCAAGACCACCACATCTGCCTGTTTCCCTTTTTCAAGACTTCCCACTACCTTCTGACGATCAATAGCACAAGCAGCATTAAAGGTCGCCGCACATAACGCCTCCGCAGGCGTCAGCTTCATCATCAGACACCCTAACTGCATCATAAACTGCATATTTTCTGTCCAACAATTCGGATTCAGATCGGTTGCAAGCGCCACAGCAAGCCCCATATCAATCATCTCCCGACCAGCCGCATAGTCCTTCTGCATCAACGAAAACGGCGTCCCCGGAAGCAACACCGCAATCACTCCCTTTTTTGCCATCTGTTGAAGACCACTCTTTGAAGACATCAACAGATGATCAGCACTCACCGCACCAACATCAGCGGCAAGCCTTGCACCACCAGTATCCACAATTTCATCAGCATGAAGCTTTGGTTTCAACCCATACGTCTTCCCAGCAGAAAGAATCCGCCGGGACTGATCCACCGTAAACACACCCTCTTCACAGAACACATCACAAAAACAACACAACTCCTTAACAGCCGGAAGCATCTCCTCCACAACCAGATCGACATACACCTCCGCATCCATATCCCTTGGAACGGCATGAGCACCTAAAAACGTCGACACTACATCCATGGCATGACGCTCATGCAGACGACCCGCAACCTCCAACAACTTCACCTCAGTATCAAGATTCAACCCATACCCTGATTTTGCCTCACAAGTCGTCGTCCCATACGCAAGCATGGTATCTAACCGTCGCACACTCTCCCGATACAACTGTGAAACCGACGCCTTCCGAGTCTGCTCCACCGTAGAAAAAATACCACCACCCTTCTGAAGAATCTCCATATACGACGCACCCTGAAGCTTCATATCAAGCTCAAACGCACGCGCACCAGCAAACACCACATGAGTATGCGGATCAACAAAACCAGGCACCACCGTTTTGCCCGCTGCATCAACAACCTCATCAGCCTCAACCGAAAGATTCCGACCAACCGACACAATACGTCCATCAGAAATCGCAACCGACCCACCAGAGACCACACCAATATCACGCATCTCCTGACCACGCCGAGCACGCAAAGGACCACGCATCGTCACCAGCTCCGCTGCATTTTCTACCAAAACATCAACTGAATTCATAGCAGGTTCCCAAATCGTTAAAAGAACATGTTAGATTAAGGTTTCCGGTGAACAAAACCGATGAAAAAACTCGTCGAATGCGTCCCCAACTTCTCAGAAGGACGAAACAAAAAAACCATTGAGAAAATAAAAACCATCATCCTCTCCCATAAAGAAATCGAGCTACTCGACTTCACCCCAGACAGTGATCACAACCGCACCGACGTCACCATCGTAGGAACCCCACAAGCAGTCAAACACACCGCCCTCGACATCGCCATCGAATGCGTCAAATCCATCGACATGAACAAACACACAGGCGAACACCCCCGCATGGGAGCCATCGACGTCGTCCCCTTCATCCCTATTGCAAACACCACCATGGACGAATGCATCACACTAGCAAAAGAATTCGCCGAACAATTTTCAAAACAAACAAACGTACCCTGCTTTCTCTACGAAGAAGCAGCCACAAGACCTGACCGAAAAAACCTGGCAAACGTACGAAAAGGACAATACGAAGGACTCAAAAAAGAAATCGGAACAAACCCCGACAAAAAACCAGACTACGGCCCAAACAAAATCCATCCCACCGCAGGCGCAACCGCCGTCGGCGCACGCTTCTTCCTCATCGCCTACAACGTCAACCTCGGCACAGACAACCTCGACATCGCCAAAACAATAGCCAAAACAGTCCGCCACAGCAGCGGCGGCTACCGCTACGTCAAAGCCATGGGATTTGACATCAAAGAACGCAATATCGTCCAAGTCTCCATGAACCTAGTCCAATACCAAAAAACACCCCTCTTCCGCGTCTTTGAAACCATCAAAAACGAAGCACAACGCTACGGCGTCCCCGTGATCGGAAGCGAAATCGTCGGACTCATCCCCATGGAAGCACTTGCCGACACAGCAGATCACTACCTCCGACTCGAAAACTTCAACTTCGACCAAGTCCTAGAAAAAAAACTCCTCGAAAAAAAAGGATGAATCAAAATGACCAAACTCATCGATCTCTCCATCAAAAACTTCATCGAAGAACTCGCCTCAAAAAGCCCTGCACCCGGAGGAGGAAGCGTCGCCGCCCTTTCCGGAACACTAAGCACCGCCCTCACCAGCATGGTCTGCCATCTTACCATCGGAAAAGACAAATACCAACACTTCGAAGACGAAATCAAAACCGTCCTCAACCAAACCCAACAGCTGCAACAACGCCTCCTCCAGCTCATCGACGAAGACACCACCGCCTTCAACGACGTCATGCAAGCATTCAAACTCCCTAAAGAAACAGACGAACAAAAACAGAAACGAAGCAACTCGATACAAAAAGGGTATAAAAAAGCAGCTCAAGTACCACTCGAAACCGCCCGTACCTGCGCAAAAATCCTCGACCTCGGCCTTGTCATCGCTGAAAAAGGAAACAAAAACTCCATCACCGACGCCGCCGTCTCCGCACTCATGGCACAAGCAGGCGTAGAATCAGCAATTCTCAACGTAAAAATCAACCTCGGCGCAATCAAAGATACCACCTTTACATCAGACATCTCCTCTCAGCTTACCGCATTACAAAAAGATGCAAAAACAAAAAAGGATACAATCCTACACATCGTCGAACAATCACTCTAACCTCTTTAAAAAATAAACGCTTCCCATGACGATAATACCTTCTACAATCTATGAAACACTGCTGCGCACATTCCATCATCAACACTGGTGGCCAGTAGATACCAAGTACCATAACAAAAACAAGACAGACCCTCGCTTTGAAATTATATTAGGAGCAATTCTCACCCAAAACACCCAATGGAACAATGTCAAACAAGCGCTACAGAATCTTAAAGCAGACCATATCTTCTCCCTAAAGCGACTGAAAAACACACCAACCAACAAACTCAAAGAGCTTATCAAACCATCCGGATTCTTCAACCAAAAAGCACAGCGACTCCAAACAATCACCACCTACTTCTTAGAGACGTATGAGGGTGATCTCACTCAGTTTTTCAACCAAAAAACTGCAAATATACGCACGGAACTACTCACCTTAAACGGCATCGGACCAGAAACTGCAGATTCCATTCTCCTCTACGCAGGAAACCACCCCGTTTTTGTCATCGACGCCTACACCAGACGCATCAGCACACGACTCCACCTTCCCACAAATTCGGACTCCTACAAAGACCTGCAACGCTATTTCCAAGAAGATCTACAGCACAGATATCCAGCACATGATCTCAGCGCCATCTACAAAGAAACACATGCGCTACTTGTGGAGCTTGCCAAGAGACACTGTACCAAAACAAAACCTGCCTGCACCACCTGCCCACTTCATCAAACATGTCCTTCCGCTCAGTTACCTCAGTAATCCTTGCACCTTTTCTGCAAGAATTTCCGCAGGAATATCAGGTAGAGAAATCAGATGTGACGTCCCCAAATGTCCCTTTCCAGAAAGCTTCAAATCAATAAAACCTGCACTCTCAATATCCTTTAAATAACTCCAAAACATGGTATGTGCACGCGACTTCACATTGAATTCTTCACAGGTAACATTGTAGGTCTGTTCCACATCCCCTGTTTTCACATACGCCGTTCCCTCTTTCTGCAATCGTTTGGCAACCGCATATAATGCCAACAGCTGATGCTGCCCCAGATTCTTAAGCTTTGTTTCCGTAACTGTTGAATAGGTCTCCGCCTTTGCCGCACGAACATGCTCCGGGACGACCAGCTGCTGATGCTGCTGATCACAGGCCACCCCTGCCATCCATAACAGCTCAATGGCAAACCGAGCATCACCCCATTCACTTGCAATATCTGCAATCAACTCAACGCTATCATCAAAGACGGTATGCGGATGAAACGCCAGCCCAACACGCTGCCTGACAATATCAACCAGCTCATCACGAGCATACGAATCAAGCGTGATCAAATTACTTCGCTTAAACGTACTCACCGTTGACAAATCCATATCCTTCAACACATCTTTCTGAGAAATAATAATCAACGAAATCGGATTTTCCGCATCCATCGATTCATCAGAAAAACGAGTAAGCGTGTACAATAAATCACTCCCGCTCTTCTTCAGAAGCGCATCAACCTCATCAAGAACAAGAATAAGCTGTGCCTCCCGACGCTCCAACTGTTTTTTTAATATCTGAAGCATCTCCTGCACCGAAAAACCACGATCGGGAAACCGTTTATCAAAGTGACTGAGTACTCCTAAAAGTACCATCCCATCAGTCGACCGTTTCCGGCAATTAATATGCACATACTCAATCACCGTTCCCTTCTTCCGAGCAATACGAACCAATGACTGACAAAAATGCTTTGCAATCGCCGTCTTACCCGTACCCACCGGACCCTTGATCATAGCATTCTGTGCAACAGAACTCAGCAACGGCTTAAACAACTGAGCAAGCTGACGAAGCTGCCCCATTCGATGCGGAAGCTCCTCAGGAACATAATCAAAGTCCAGCGTCTGCAAATCTTTGATAACAGAGGACGAATACAGTTCATCTTCGATAATATCAGCCATCGTAGCGCAGTAATAGAAGATGGGGAATATAACTTTATCTTCTCGGTTAGATAAAGATTAATACCTGCTTGTAGTATTGCAGTATGCTTATCGATGAGAAAATCAGCAGGAATACAACCATCAATAGATTTTCTAAAAGAACATTTTCGCAGATACTATACGACGACCACCGTTCCCCTGCCTGATCGATTTGGCCGGCGGGAATTTGCCTTTATCATGTTCGCGGGAAAAGGCATGATGCGTCATATCGGATTTGATAAAAAAAAGAAAGTAACAGATTTTCTTGTTGAAAAAAGCCCCCAACATGCCTACTACTCTTCGGCATATTACAAATATCCTGATGCATCGACCATGCAGGAAAAAGAGTGGATGGGTGCGGAGTTGATCTTTGATTTAGATTCTGATCATCTCCCCAATGCCGCCTCGCTTACCTATGAACAGTCCCTTGAACAGGTGAAGGATGAATTTGTAAAACTGGTGGAAGATTTTTTATTACAGGATTTTGGTATCCAAAAAAAATATGTCGAGTTGTATTTTAGCGGAGGCAGAGGGTATCATTGTCACGTCAAAGATCCTCATCTGCTTGATTTGGATTCCAATGAACGACGGGAGATTGTGGATTATATCACCGCCAATGGTCTTCGAGATTCTATTGTGTTTCGTGATCACAGCACAGTGCGAAAACAGTATGGACGACGAAGTTATCCTGGTGGCAGGCGGCTGGAAATGCCGACACCAGATCAAAGGGGGTGGAAGGGACGAATCAGCCGGGAAATCATTGCCATTGTTAATGAGATCCGCGCAAGTGATCATCCTGTTGAAAAATTACAGGATTATGGGGTGAAACAATCAGATGCGGAAAAGTTGGTTGATGAGCTTTCCGAGGAGCGGGTGCGTCGAATCAAAGAGGGTCTTCTTGATCAATCACGAACTATTCGCCGGTTTTTTTTAAATAATGCGCTGCGTCGCACGGCGGTATCGCTTTCTGCAGGGGAAACTGATGAGCCGGTGACCTGTGATGTGAAACGGTTAATTCGGTTGCCGTATTCGCTGCATGGAAAAACAGGGTTTCAGGTGGTAGAACTTTCGCTTGCAGATCTTGCTGATTTTGATCCATTATGTGATGCCGTAGTTTTTTCTGACGAGGACGCTTCTGTGAATCTTGAAAAGCGGTTTTCTATTTCCATAAAACAGCAGCGTTTTGGCTTAGAAAAAGGAGTGCAGAAGGTTCCGCTGTATCTTGCTGTGTTTCTAATTGCACGTCGTCTCGCGGTACCTGCTTAGACCAGGCGGATGGTTTCTAGATTTTGGGGTGCCTGTGTGGTTACATTGAGTCGTTTATGCAGTGCTGAAGAGATGTCCATGCATTTTGATTCTTCGCCGTGGCCAAAAATGACGCGTTCGGGTCGGGGCGACATGTTGTTGATAAACCCGATGAGTTGTCGACGGTCGCTGTGACCTGAGAAGCCATCGCAGGTTTCCACATGCATTTTGACCTCGAGATTGATGATATTTCCAGCAACATTCATGGGTATTTCTTTGGTGCCACGTTGGATGCGTCGTCCAAAGGTTCCCTCCGCTTGGTATCCGACAAACACGATGGTGTTTTTTGGTGATTGTGACCAGTTTTTAAAGTATTCCATCACCGGGCCTCCGTTCATCATACCGCTGGTGGCAAGTACCACGCAGGGGTCTTCGTTGTTTACGATTTTTTCACGCATTTCTACGCTGTCGACGCGATTGAAGATATCAGAAAGCAGGGGGTTGTCTCCTTGTTGGAAGATCTGACTGCGGAGTTTATTGTTTAAATACTCCGGGTAGGCGGTGTGAATAGCGGTTGCCTCCCAGATCATACCGTCGAGGTAGACAGGAAATTTGGGTATCTCTTTTGACCGCATGAGATTTTCAAGAACAATCATGACTTCTTGACTGCGTCCCACGGCAAACACGGGGACAAGTACTTTTCCCTTCTTTTTTGATGCCTGCTGGATAATATCTTTAAGACGATCGGTTGCCTCTCGTCTGCTGGGTTGAAAATCTTCTCGTCCTCCGTAGGTTGATTCAACAATGAGAGTCTCTATACGGGGGAAGTGATTTACGGCAGGGTTAAACAGCCATGTTCGTTCGAATTTGATGTCACCGCTGAAGGCGATGTTGTAGAGGCCTTCGCCAACGTGGAAGTGACAGATCGATGATCCCAGGATGTGGCCGGCGTTATGAAAGGTAAGGCGGATATCAGGGGTGATATCAGTGGTATCTCCATATCCAAGGGTGATGCAATGTTTGATGACCTCGCGGATGTGTTCGGAGGAATAGGGTATTCTTTTTGCATCAGCTGCGGCAACTTTAAGGTAATCCATCTGCAGCAGGGTCATCATGTCTCGAGTGGGTGGCGTACAATAGATCGGCCCATCATAACCGTATTTAAAAAGCAGCGGTACGAGACCGCAGTGATCAAGATGAGCATGCGTGATTACCACTGCATCAAGTTTTTCAAGGGGTAAGACTTCGGGGAGATGAATATAGGGTGAGCCATTGGAATCTGAGGAGACATCAACGCCGCAGTCCACCAGCAGTTTACTATCCTGAGTGTGTAGCATGGTACAGGACCGACCGACCTCGCGAAAGCCGCCCAGACAAGTCATGCGGACAAACTTTTCTCCATCAGAGACTCCTCGGTGGAGTTTTCGTCCGATTTTTCGCAGGATCTCTTTTCGATCATCACTTGATTTTCGTAAAAATCCGCGGATTTCCTGCACGGTCTTTGACTGAATAGGTGGAGCACGGATGATCTTGGGCGTCCAATTGATTTTTCGTTTAATTTCATTGAGCAGTTGTCCTTCCTTTCCGATAGCCGCACCGGGTTTTAATGCCTCAATGGTGACCTCTCCGACATCTGGTTGAAAGAAGATATCGGTGATGTCTGCATCTTTGGGGATGATGCGTTTGATTTTCTTTTCTGCAATGTCGATATCAGTGAGAACAGAAGGGTCAGGGCGGACAACGATGCGTTTTTGAAGATTTTTTGCAAGATTTTTTACCAGATCCTTGCTTTTTGCAAAGCGATCTGGTGTTTTGGTGTAAATAACAAGCAATGCACCTTCAAATTCCACATCGGAGATATCGATGCTTACAGGTACTGCTCCTCGTATTTTTCCACGAATTTCTCGTAGTACATCGTCTATGGTCATTTTTATTACCTTGTAGAATCTATTTTTTTTTTGAAATTTTGTAATACAGAACTAGAGGAATGAGTTTGAAACGATGAGCGGTATTGCTAAAAGATTGGTAATCTTATTTTCCTAATTTTTCTAAAGTTGCTTTTATTTTCTCTTCTGGGATAAATTCAAATTTGTTGTCTTTTATCAACGCGATATCGATGCCGTTACCTGATGCAGAATCTCGTCCCATCGCAGCAGAGATTGCACGCACAGCGATTTCAACTCCTTGTTCACAGGTAAGATCATCTTTGTATCGGTCCTCAAGAACGCCAAAGACATAGGGTGATCCTGAGCCTCCTGCAGTGTATTTATCAGGAATTGAGCCTCCAGCTGCATCTAGAGAATAGACATGGCCACCATCGGCATCCCAGCCGGCAAGAATCAGCTGGACATAGTAGGGGTAGAATTTACGTGAGTTTAGGATATTTGCCATAAGAGTTGCAGCGCTTTTAATGGGAATGTTGCGTCCTCGTTTGAGCCGGTAGAGGTTAACTTCTGCGGTTAGATATCGTGCGAGTACTTGAAGATCGCCGACAAGCCCTGCGGTGGCGAGAGCTAGATGATTATCGATTTTATGTAATTTTTTCGTGGCTTTATGAGCAATTAAGGTTCCCATAGTTGCTCGTCGTTCTGTAGCAACGACTACGCCGTCTTTACAGATCATTCCTAAGGTAGTGGTACCTGTTTTTTTAACATCCTCAGACATAACAATTTTACTCCTGTAAATTCTGTAAAAATACCGTGTTAGGAATACTCCATCTTTTATTTATAGTTTATGCACTGGAAAAATATACTGTGGTATAGCTGTGTATTAAATGATATTTAACTTTTTTCCTTGTTTTTCAAATTGTTCCAGTGCTTTATCAAGGTGATTCTTGGTGAGTCCTGCGTTCATCATGGTTCTGATGCGTGCTTTATCGCGGGCGACCATGGGAAACACAATGGGGAGTGCAAAGATACCATTGCTGATGAGGGCATTTGATAGATCCTTTGCTGTATGGCTTTCGCCAACAATCACGGGGGTTATCGCGGTTTGGCTATGGCCAGTGTTAAAGCCAAGGTTGTCTAGCTCTTTTTTGAAGTATTTGACGTTTTTCCAGAGTGTTTGAACATGTTGTGGCTCGGTTTCAAGGACCTTTATTGCTTCAGTACAGGCAGCGGTGGTTGCTGGCGGTGCGCTGCCGGAGAGAAGCCAGGTACGGCTTTTGTTGAGAGCGAAATTGACGAGGTCTTGGCTGCCGGCGATCATACCGCCGACGACGCCGAATGCTTTGGAAAAGGTGCCCATTTCCACATCGATTTTTCCTTCGATTCCAAAGTGTGATCCGATGCCACGTCCTTCTTTGCCAATAACCCCTTCTCCGTGGCAATCATCAACATAGGTCAATGCACCATATTCATTGGCCAGTTTTACAATCTCATCCATAGGTGCGATATCGCCATCCATGGAGAAGACACCGTCAGTAATAATAAGTGTACGACGAGGCGGGTTTTTCTGTGCTTTTTGAAGGACTTTTTCCAGTTCACCCATGTCACAATGTGAGTATACCGCACGTTGTGCTTTGGAGAGCCGTACGCCATCGATAATAGATCCATGGTTGAGTTCATCGGAGATGATAAGGTCTTCTTTTCCCGGTATCAGTTGGGGGATCAGCCCTGCATTGGTGGCAAATCCGGTTTGATAGTACAGGGCGGATTCAGTGTGTTTGAACCGTGCGATGGTTTTTTCTAGTTCGAAGTGGAGGTCCATGCTTCCTGCGATCGCGCGGACACTACCGGATCCTGCGCCGTGTGATTTGGTTGCCTTGATCGCTGCATGTATGAGTTTTGGATGATTGGATAAGTTGAGATAGTTATTGGAACACAGCATGATCATTTCTTTGCCATCGACCACACAGGTTGGTGTGGACGGACCTTCAAGTACACGAAGTTTCCAATCGAATCCATTTTTGACCAGTTCATCATATTCTTCTTTCAGAAATGCGGTTGGATCTTCATTCATAAAACGACCGCCCAATATTATAAGAATTCGGGGTGCAGTGAATTGGCTGAGTCTATTTAAACGTTGTTGGCCTGAATCTTTACAATCCTGCTGAGACGATAGCCGATGACAACCATGAAAAAGCCATGCTGTTGGTATTTTTTATCTATCGCAGCATCACTGGTATCAACCCGAAGAATGGGGGTATTTTTCAGTTTCGCTGGTGTGGAGATGACAAGAACATTGTCTGGATCGATATGTGCTAATACTTTAGGGCTGAGCTGCAGGTTTCCTCTCCCCAAAATAAAGCCTTGAGCACCAATAGGGCTAAGCAGGAGTTTGACCTGAGGATACTTATGTATCACATTTAGTATCCCTCGTTCGTTCAAATCAGTGCCAATGATCTTCTTCTGATAGACGGCATCAATGCCCAGCAGGGTATTCTTCAGACCAAGTTTTTTTGCGATATAGTCGATGGTCCCGCCTGATCCAAAGAGATATAGATACTCGGGGTTGTTTTTCAGTTCATCGGCGATATGATCAGCAAGATCATCTTTTATCTCGGTATCAGAAACAGAGGCAAAGCTTTGTTTTCCCACCTGCACATAGGTAGGCTCAACAATGCCTTTGGCAATCCCAAACAGCTTGATATTCCATTCCCCTTTGCGGTATTTCTCCTCATCAAGATCCATTATTTCTGCCTCACCAAGGGTGAGCGAATCATCGACAAATTCCACTAATATTTTTGCAGTGGCCTGCGGAGTGATGCCAAAGATTGCAGAATGCATCTTCACACCAGATGGAATACCCAGAATAGGAATCTGATCCTTCACTACAGAGTAAATATCACATGCGGTGCCATCGCCGCCACAAAACACAAGAAGATCAACGTTTTTCTCAAGAAAGATCTGACAGGCCTGTTTGGTATCCTCAGAGGTTGTTGTGTTTTCTGAGGGATGATACACAATATCGCCCGGTGAAATCCCTGCCGATGATAACACCTGCGCGCCCATCTCCTCTCCACAACTTACCCAGTTGATAGCAAGTGGCGAGTGCTGCAATCGCTGAAACTCCTCAAGCATGGCCTGCGCACGCTGAGCGGCAACAGGGGTTGCCCCGCGACTCACTGCTTCCTTGTAGACATTGTCAGTTCCTTTCAGACCAACTTTGCCACCCATACCAGCAATAGGGTTTATTAGAAAACCAATGGTAACCGTCATGATGAGACAGAGGTGAAATACATAGCTCTAATATTTAAAAGCTGTTAAAAGAAAAAAGAAAAAAAATTAGGCGTATCCTCCTATTTGTAAGCTGAAATCGACAAGAAGAATCCATTCCTGCACGCTTTTACAATGGGATTTATTGGTATACATAGGATGGGTGTTTACATATGAGATGAGAGATGCAGCAACTGTCTCTGCAAGGGTTTGTGTTTTTTTTTTGCTGGCCGATATGTCGGAAGAATTCAACGCCGAGAAACCCTCCAAATTGTTCGGCATCATCGATGATGTCATTGTTATTACTGGCTCTGAAGGTGCCAAAACAGGTGTTGGTATTGGTGATCGTTGCCACCGCTCCACCCGTGGAATGTTTCACGAGCCACCACGCGATACAGTAGGGGATACAATCTGAAGGTTGAACCGTTTCATCATTGAAGAATCGTTTTAGAAGTTTTATAAGACAAACATCAAATTTTCCATGCCAGCATTCATCCAGAATACAGATAGGATACTTATCAGTATTTTTCAAGGAGATAATATCATTGTTTTGTAAAACAAACATCTCAGTTCCTTCCAGATTTATTATGCGTACCCGATCCGTTCCCTCCTTCCCATGGGTAAACACAAAGCCACATCCAATATTAATGGCATCCGACACATCACGCTCACTCGTGAAATTCCCTGTTGATGCATTCAAACGTACTTTCTCATATCTCTCAAGGCCGCTTAGTGCAACCTCGCAGGTTTCTTCACCTTCGTAGGGGAACTCTCCACTGACACTTGAGAAGGTGTACCCTCCCACGGCAACAACAGTATTTGCCCATAAAGATCCCGCAGTCGTGGTTTCATAGCTGATGATTTTCTGCACAGCTGAGTGCAACCTCCCATCGGTTTCGGCAGGCAAGACGATCTACAAACACATCTGGCTCTAGATCAAGAACGTCTCAACCCCACTCAGCAAACACATCAGCTTTATTGCTATCCCCGCCCTCAAACTCAACACCATTCGTATACAGATCTTCAAAATAGAGATCACTAAGATACTTAGGGTATACAAAGCCATCATCAAGATGAACATAGCGCACCGGCACATGCCATTGATCAAACTGATATTTTCTCCCAACAACAAGAAGCACGTAGGACACATTCAACTGTTCCACCGCATCCTTAATAAACAGCTTCACCGCCTCTGCCTCATCCCGGCCGGAATAGGTAACGTAGATTGCCTTAGTTGTCTCCAAAAACGTCTGAATACCATACAAATTTTTATGGTCAATCAACTGGGACAACGCCGCTGAGAACTGCTCTGGTGCGATTATCACCATGTCATAAGTGGAAACCATAATAGGTTGTTCCTGCTTTTTATAAACCACAAAGCTAATTGCAACAGCACGCCCACTCAGAATCACCAGCTCAATTATAAATAAAGACACTATCTTCTTCATTTCATATCCCCCCAAGATGTAATAGTACGATGTCGGATTGGAGAAAGAAACAAACCGCGATCAAACCCCAGAAGAATAAGACAGTTCTTCCCCCTACTACATACAATCCAGTTGTGAAATGTAAATACTATGGGCAAAAAATTGGACGAAACAACAAATGAACTTGCTTTATTCTCAGTCCAACCAAAATTTCATCAACAATATTGTAAAAACAATCGAACCATAAGATATACCACTTTATGATCGCAGTAAATATTTTAGAAAAAAAATAGACATAAAAAGGAGGAATTGCATTGCACATTTGTAGAACACCTATGAAAGAGGAAGATAAAAAAAAGTTCCTCGAGGATTTCAAAAAAGTCGAAGTAGATAAAAAATTTGATATGTGGCTGTTTGCCCTAGAACAAGAAGCTCTCTGGCAAGAAATCATCGAGGAAATGTCACAAATCGCCACCAAAGCACAACTAGCACAAGCCGCAGTTAAGAAAAAGTAAAAGTAAACGCAGGTGCGTGAAAAAAATGAATGAAGAAGATAAAAAGCAACTGCTTACCGAATTTGAGAAAGCCGATGGAACAACGCGGCTTGATATGTGGGATTTTGCCATCTCCCAACAGGTCCTTTGGGAAGACATGATTTCTCAAATGCAGAAAATCGCAAAGGAAACCGGTGTCGATAAAAAACTTGACAAGATGATGGAAGAAGAGATGAAGCCCATTTAGGAGAAACGAAAACCACTCCGTTTAAACATGGTGTATCCCCTATCATTACTTTAACAATTTTTCTCCAGAAAATATACATTTCCCTCTAATGAGTTTCTTTATTTTTATAAATGCGGAAAAAGAATATTAGGAAAATGTATTTTTTAGAAAGTTTTAAAAAAATCGTTTAAATTATTAAAAAAATATTTATATCCCAGTAATTTATTATCCTTAATGGAGCTGAACTATAATGAAGAAAATATTTGCTCTTATAATTGTGTGCAGTTTTCTGTTAAGTGGAATAAGCACTCTTGCTGTTGAACCATCACCGATGGATAACCCAACGACGCGACAAACAAAACAACTCTCTTTACAAGTATCTCCATTTGAAATTTCACCTTATGATTCTTCCTCTGTTGAGATTTCCTTGAAGGATTGTGCAACGTATGTGACAAAACCCGGGCTTCCTCTACTTCCAAAAGAGGTAAGAACAGTGGAACTTCCCTTTGGAGCCCGAGATATAACTGTTTCCGTAACACCGCTATCTATCGAGGAAAATCAGTTAGAAAAACCGATTCGTCTTGCCTCTGCTCGCTATGTGAAAGGAACAGAATCAACCGCCTTTACTTCAAAAATAGCGGAGAAAGATAAACAATCGTCCACACCAACAACAGAGTTTTATCCAGAAGCATGGTACGCTGTACGTATAGGTTGTGGGCTGAACGCAGCGATGAATCATGTAACTCACGTTGTCATTGACCTGTTTCCCTTTCGCTATCGCTCAGCTGATCAAACCCTTTCCATATTACAGGATACAGAAATAACGATTACCTATCAAGAACCAGATATAGCTCCATTTGCAAATGCTGGTTCATATGATATGGTTATCATTGCTCCACCCCGCTTTCAACGTCCTTTAAAACGCTTTGTGGATCATAAAAACACTCATGGCGTACGCACTGTACTTGAGACCACCCGCGATATTTATAAAAGCTATCTTGGGTTTGATAAACCTGAACAAATAAAATATTTCATTAAAGACTGCATTGAGCAATGGGGAATCCGCTATGTGTTGCTTGTTGGTGGATTAAACTCATTGATTTGGGCAAAACCAAAGGATGATGTCAATCAAGGATCACAAGACTGGTATGTTCCAGTTCGCTATAACAATCTTTTTGATGACCCTGAGCATCCTCTCCCTGAGCATACAATTTATGATCCCGGTGTCATCACCGATTTATACTATGCAGATATCTATGAGCAGAATGGAAATTTTTCAAGTTGGGATCCAAACAGAGATGGTGTCTATGCAGCATGGGGTCGACCTGGTGTCGAAAATGACACCGGAATAGATATGTTCCCTGATGTTGCAGTTGGACGGTTGGCCTGTCGAAACATCCGAGAGGTAAATATTATGGTTGATAAGATTATATCCTATGAAAATGTTCCTGCAGATCCCTATTGGTTCAACAAAATGGTTGTTGTCTCAGGCGATGGCTTCCTTGATCAAGAAGATCTGGATATTCAGTGGGATGTCAGTGAGATTCCCAATGGAGTCTACACTATTTATGCTCAGGCAACAAACATCGAAGGCGTTGAAGGACCCATTGATGAAATCCCCTTGACTGTGCAGAAATCACAAGCCTCCTCCGTCACCTTTAATCATGATGATCATTTGAAAGTTGATTCCTATCCTGCACCCCCCATCATTGAGATCACCTCACCCTCACCGGGTGATGTCCTCGGCAATACCGATGTGTTTTACTGTCCCAGTGAGGGAGAGGCTTACGGCAATGAATTCACCGGCTGGGCAAATGTCAGCTACAAAGATCGGGTGATGAATATCCGCGGAAAAACCTACGATCCAAAGCCCTATGGAGTATATACCGATGTACACATCTGGATCGAAAACAGCCAGGGTGAAAAAGTCTTTTGTGCCTGCCGCTGTGACAACGAGATGTACTACGAAGGAGAATGGATCACCGGTGAAAGAATGCTGCGGGGACGTGGTGGTGCATTGTATTATATGCCAGAAAACTTTGAAAGAGATATTCTGTGGGCTTCAAATGGTAAATTCACCGGTCAACAGGACGTCATTGAAAAACTCAGTGAAGGCGCCGGATTTGCCTTCATGTCGGGACATGGCAGTCCACGCACTTGGGGAGATCATTACCCCGGTGTCCCCGGGAATAGACGGTATGGCAGTCTCACCGGTTTAGTAACAGTAAGAACCTCAGGTCGTCCCATCCTACCGATGGAAAAAATTACCAACTACGGTCGCCCGTTTATCCTCGTAGTTGGTGGATGTCATAACAGCCAGTTTAATGTCTCATTAGTAAATTCCGTATTAGATCTCTGGCTTCCGCTCTACATGTGGACCTATGGAGGGCTTGCACCGGAATGCTTCAGCTGGTGGATGACCCGACTGAAAGATCGGGGAGCAATCGCAACGATTGGAAATACCGGTCTTGGCTATGGTACACTTGGCGGCGATTGTACCATCGGAGGACTTGATGGCGGTATTAGCCTTGAATTTTTCCGCCACTACGGCGAACTTGGCTATCATATCCTTGGAGAAACCTATCTACAAACACAGACCTATTACGCCCAAACATTTGATCTAACCGAAGATGATCACGCCAAATCACTTCAGCAATGGACTCTTCTTGGGGATCCAAGCCTCATGATCGGTGGGTACAGCTAAAATCCAAGATGATACAACAGAGTTCTCCCTGTTAATACAAAATACATTACATGTCTATCTTATCGATTTTTAAATATTTATGGCTCTTTTTTCTCAAATGTGTCTTTTTATAAAGGAAAGATAATTATAGTATCTTCTTGATTTATCCCTACGCTACGGAGAGCAAGGAATGCAGATGAACTATAGTTCATAAATGACTACGTAGCTTTCCATATGATCTTAATAAAAAATGACGGGGAGGTTTGACGTATCACATTTCCTGTAGATGAGATACGATCGCATTTTCCAGCGATTGTACAGGGTAACCGTATTTGTACTAATAACGCAGCAAGTACGCAAATTCCAATTGAGCTTTTAGATCTGAATTATCAACTGTTTCTGGAATATGAAAATGTTCATCGTGGCCAATCGTATGCTTCTCACATAACCACTCAACGATTTGAAGAAGCGTATCGTAAAATTGCCACGTTTATCAACGCATCTGATTGGCGTTCTATTATTTTGTATCGAGGAACTACTGAGGCGATCAATGCAGTGATGTATTCACTACTAACCGAATTTCGTTCGGGCGATAATATCGTTCTTACCTACCTGGAACATAACTCAAATTATGTCCCTTGGTATGCGCTCTGTACCGAAATTGCCCCCCGTTTTAACCTGGATTTAGAGTATCGGCTAGTTCATTTTGACAAAAAAACAGGTGAGCTTGATTATGACGATTTTCAAGAAAAAGTCGATGAGAACACAAAAATTGTGTGTTGTACAGGTGCTTCGAATTTTCTGGGAACCAAACCCTCGATTCACAAAATACGGTCTATCACCCATAAAAGCGGTTATCACCATCCGAATGGAAGAACAGGATCGTATCTCCTCATAGATGGCGCAAACTTGTTACCTAACGCCTCCTTTGATGTAAATAAATATGATGTTGATTTTCTTGCCTGGTCATTTCATAAAATACTTGCACCAGTTGCCGTTGGGGGATTGTACATCCGCAGTGACATACTACAAAACCTTCGCCCCTTTCAGTATGGCGGAGACATGATTGCTGAAGGAAAGGTAACGTCGGAACGAGTGGAATACGCTGAATGTCCCTGGAAATTTACTGCGGGTACCCCAAATATTATTGGCACTATTCTATCAGGAGCTGTAATCGATCTTATCCCTAAGCTTATCCTCAAAGGTGAAAAAGATGACACCGTAACCTATCGATTACTTTGCAAGGCCATGAATCGCATTAAAACATACGAACAAGAACTCACCCAATATCTTCTTGACGAACTCGCCACTCTCCCGGGAATTGACTACTATGGATCAATGGATGCCTCACAAAAAACACCACTCTTCTCCTTTAATATAAACGGTCGAAATCCCATGAATATCGCAAAAACACTTGATAGAGCAGGAATAGAGGTGCGAGCAGGATGTCATTGCGCAACCCTTGCACATTACTATCTCGGTTTGAACCCACCGGCGAGTTGCCGTATTAGTCCTTACTTTTATAATACTCAACAAGAGATGGAATATATTATACGCGAAGTAAAGAAAATCGTTTCAGATGCACCTTCTCGATCAGTACGCAGTATTGAGACGCTTATTAATTCATGGATTTTGTAACAAAAAAAGAAGGTAAGGCACTATTCTTATTTTTTCAATATTAAAGTAGATGTAGAAGATGTCAATTTCGACGTACATATGCCTCATTCTTTGAGATGTTCATGTATACTAAAACTTTGACATAATAAACCTAAGGATAAATATTATTTACATAATAAATTTAGAAAGATTTATAAAACGCAGATTGTTTTGAGAATATAATTTGGAGGAGGCAAAAAAACATATGAAAACGAAACAAGCCATAGCCTGCTTTCTAGCCATTTTTTTGGTTTCTCTCCCTCTAGCAGGCACAACAATAAGTAAAAACACGCTGGAGTACGATGAAGCAAACACAATCTCGACTTCACCTAAGGAAATAAATATAAACAATAAAGAAATGAACCATCAACCAGACCACATGGAATATTACCAAGACGATGACTTTGATGGAATTGTTGACGATAATATACCTGACGTAGAAATTAGAACGTCACGACCAAATTACCCGAGTCATCCGGTTGTCCTTGGAACCACCCTTTATGTAGGCGGCAGTGGAACAGGTAATTATTCGAGTATCCAATCAGCAATCGATGACGCTATGACTGGTGACACCGTGTATGTCTATGATGACTCAGCACCCTACGATGAAATCGTATTCATCAACAAAACCATCTCGCTTGTTGGAGAAAATCGAGCTACTACCATTGTAGACGGAGGGCAGCGAGAAGGACCTGTTTGTTGGATACAAGCCATTGACAATGTTAGTGTCTCAGGATTTATCTTCCAAAACGGAAATAGTTACGGAATGGCTATTGACGCATGCATAGACATTACTGTCGATGACTGTGTGTTTTTCAATAATACCGGCTCATGGACACATCCTGACACCTACTATTACGGAGTTGGACTACTTATTGTCAACTCAGACTACATCACCGTAACAAACTCTGATTTCCATGAGAATGAACGATATGGTGCACATTCCTTTAAAAGTGACTATATAACTGTGGATAACTGCAATTTCTTCGACAATCCTTCCATTGGATGGTACTGGCGACTATCTAACTACAACCATATCAGCAACTGTCAGGTCTACAACAACGGAGGATACGGAATATCAGCATATTATTTCGATTACAACACCATAGAAAAAAGTGATTTTATAAGCAATGGAAATCAAGGGTTACCAGTTTCACAGTCCCATTTCAATGAATTCGATGATCTTTCGTTTACCAACAACTCTGGTGGTATGGCCTTTGCAGGAGCGATGTTTATCAACTATTACAGTGCCGACAATAATATTACCGATTGTGAATTCTACGAAAACAACAAATATGGAATTGCATTACGGCTCTCACCAAACAACATATGGCGAGATAATGTCTTATTTGACAACGCTGAGGGGCCATTTGGGTTCTATGGTGATGCCATAGACAACTTCTATCAAGATATTGATACCTCAAACACTGAAAATGCAGATCCCATCTACTACTACGTGGATCAAAAGGATATGACGCTCTGCGGTGAGCCCGCTGGCTTTGTCGGCATGGTAAGTTGTGACAACATGTCTGCCAATTCCATGACCGTTTCAGGACTTATACTTGCAAATACAACCAACGCAACCATCTCAGACGTAGTTGTGGACGGCGGCGGCGGAATTTACATCTGGGAATCCACTCTAAACACTTTGGATAATTGTGATCCAACGAGTGGCTTCTACGGCCTACATATGATCCGCGCACCAGATAACACATTGACCAACTGTGACATTACCGGTAATGTGTTCAATATCGCAATTGAAGGTGAATTTGCATCCGACTATGTCCAATCAATTGATACAACAAATACGGTAAATACCAAAGCAATTCATTATCTCGTAGGTCAAAGCGGAGTAACGGTTCCCTCAACAGCAGGGTTTGTAGGTCTTATCTCTTGTAGCGATATGACTGTAGAAAATGTTGATGGATATGGTATACTGATAGTTGACACAACCGGTTCGACGGTATCAAACTGTGATTTCCATGACACCCTCATTGGTATCTATCTCTTTGAATCAAGTGGAAATACCATCTCTGATTGTAACGCTTATGACAACTCTGATGGTGTCAACGGTATCGGTCTTTCTCTACTCTATGCAGATGACAACACCTTTTCCAACTGTGTATTCTCCTACAATGACTATGCTGTCTATCTTGAATACTCCGCTGGAAACGAATTTACCGACTGTATTGGTTACAACAGCACCAGAACAGGACAATGGTACTTTAGAACAGCGACAGACAATACCTTTACTCGCTGTGAATCCTATAACGCGCAATACTGGGCCTGGTCAATCTGGTACAGCTCCAATAACAATGAATTCATCGAATGTACGGCCTATAACAATGTTCGTGATGGGTTTTATCTCTACCAGTCTGGCTGTACCTTTACCGACTGTAAATCCTATGATAATGAAGGATCCGGTAGTTTCTTTTACAGATCATCAGAAAGCACTGTTGACAACTGCGAATTTACCGACAATGGAGCACACGGCATCCGCGTCTATTATAGCGCAGAAAACAACACCATAACTAATTGTGATATTACAGGAAACGGTGGAATCGGTGTGTACATCTATCGAGATTCGATCAACAACGTCGTTCATCACAACAACATCATGGGCAATGCACAAAACGGATTTTCTGATGCAGCAAACGTATGGGATGATAGCACAGGAGAAGGTAATCATTGGGGCGACTACACTGGAGAAGACGCAGATATGGATGGTATTGGTGATACAGCATATGCAGTCCCTGGTGACAGCAATGTGGATAACTACCCAATGATGTGTCCCTACGGATCAGATACAACCGCGCCAGAGATAACCATTGAAAGCCCAACAACAGGCCTATACCTCTTCGGACGCCAACTGATTCCACTTCCTGGGCGAATCATTGCAATCGGAGGGTTCACCCTTGAAATAAACGTTACCGATGAATGCAGTGTTGTTCTTGTTGAATTCTATGCAGACGGTGAACTTGTAGCATCCGATGAAACAGGACCGGGACCATACACCTGGGACTGGAATATTCGATCCTTCTTTGCCCAGCACACATTAGAAGTCAAAGGATACGACAGAACAGGAAACAGCGCAACCGAGGAACTGACCCTACGAGTGTTCTCGATGAGATAAAACTAAGGGGTACTTCGATACACTATGAAACAATCGACTATAGTGATGATGGTGCTTTTTTCAGCAGCCATCATCCTCTCTCCTCTTTCTTTTGCCGTTCCGCACTTTCAGAAGGAAACATCCAATACATCTCAGCTTGCTAACAATGAATTTACTCATACCGTTTTTTGTGAATTAGGTACCGCCACATGGTGCGGACCATGCGTGCGAGCGCACACCGCCCTTCAAAACATCTATGAATCTGGTGATTACCCCTTTTATTACGTTGCTATGATTGATGATGTGAGTGCAGACGCACATCGAAGACTAGACCGAGATTTGAATCTCCGTGGCTTTCCCACCACCTATTATGATGGAGGACACACAGTAGCCTATGGAGGATACCCTGATGAGCAGTACTATCGCACCCCCCTTGAGCAGAGTGGCGTCCGACCAGTTCCCAACATAACCATGAATGTAACCATGGACTGGATAGACGATGCGGTCGTAACAGTAAATGCAACTATTGAAAATGAAGATGCAGAAGAATACACAGGAACTTTGAGAGCCTATATCGTAGAACCAGTCTCACGATACAAAAATGCAAACACCGATCGCTACGACTTTGGTTTTCTTGACTGGGCAATCAATGATGAAATCACCATACCCGCGGGAGACGAATCAGACTTTTCCAGTACATGGGATGGAAATGACCATGGCTTCGGTGACATTGGACGAAACAACATCATGGTTATCGCTGCGGTGTTTAACTCTGAAAAACACATTGGTTATTCGGACCCCCCTAAAAATCTGTATCCATTTGACGCCTATTATGTCGACGAAACCGCTGCTGCAACACCACCCCCCGCATCTGATGAAGAACCACCCATAGTATCAGTAGTGCAACCAAAACTAAACATGTTGTATCTCTTCGGTGAAGAACGCAGAGAACTACAACGAAACACCACACTGATCATAGGATCGGTAATCATAGAAATCAACGCATCAGATAATGAAAGTGGTATGGATCACGTCGATTTATACATCGACGATACATTGGTGACCAACTGGACAACACCACCATATACATGGGAATGGACTGAAAGCGTGTTTTTCAAACACACCATCCGTGCAGTGGCTTCTGATGTGGTTGGTAACAAAGCAGAAAAAAGTTTGGAAGTCTGGAAGTTTTTTTAAAAAATTTAAAAAAGGTAAGGGTTGACTTAACCCAAACCTTATCATTTTATTTTTTTGTTTTATGAGACCTCAGCAACATTGAGGATGAACACGATAAAGAGTGTTCCTGTTGCTTCAAGTTCTACCGTTGTGGGCTCTGCTTCAGGACAACTTGCCGTGTAGAGGATGGTGAGTTTTCCTAGACCAAAGATTATTCCATCTGTTGCAATGCTTTCTTCTCCACCGACATCAATTGATGTGATTGTTCCGTTGGTTTCTTTGTTGATTCTCCCGATAATTCCACCAGTTACGGTAATAGTCCAGTCTACGTTTGGCGCTGGTGCATCTCCAACATTTGTTATAGTTGCACTGACTTTGCCGAATCCTCCGGCAACGTTTCCGAGTTCAAGGGCGGGTGTTGGTGGTTGTCCTCCGACGTTGTCAACATATAGATCAAGGTTTCCTGCTTGATCATCTGTCCAGATGACTTGTCCGCCTGCGGTGTTGTCCGTGTAGCGGAATTCATCGGTTACCGATCCATCGTTGTCATTGACTTGTTCAGGGGTGCTCCAGTTGGCTCCGCCGTCTTCGGTGTAGCTTACGTAGAGGTTGTTGTCGGCGATAAAGGTTGCTGTTGCGTAGTCACCATAGGAATGAATTGTGGGATAGAGTTCATCAGTTTCTGTGTCATCGGCGACAAAGGATTTACTGAAGGAATCTCCGGCATCATCTGAGTAGTAGCAGACAATATCTTGAGTTCCTGCTTCATCGGTTTGGGAGAGAATGATGATTTTGTCATCAATAGCGCCTACAGCTGGATATTTTGTGTTTTCTGATTCGCCGATCAGGGTTTGATCGAAGTGGGTAAGATATCCCTCGCCATTGTCTTGGCATTCTCCGCGGAAGAGTAGCAGATCCCAGTCAAGTGTTTGATTGTTGTAGTAGTCTAATACCGCGTAGAAATAACCGTTAGTGGGATCAATTTCAATGACAGCGTTTTCACATCCCTGGTATTCGTCGAAATAGCTACTCCATCCCGATTGACTATCATCATAGTTAGGATAGTTGAAGATCGGCATATCGACCCGTATATCTCGTGTACCAGAGCAAATGGTGATATGACACCACCAGTTCAACCCAAGACCACCATAACCGGCGATATCAGGGATCCGGCGGTCCTTATAGGGATAGCTAGCCCCCCACGTCCAGTAGGTAAGCGTCCAGGTTTCCGTATCCGCAGGATCAAGAGCTCTGAAAAGATACTGTCGTGATCCATCATCCTCTACAGGATCTCCTTGCAGTGTTCCAACAAATTCTTTTCCGATACCGCGATAGTCAATGGCAGGATAAGATTCCGTTCCGACAATATCATAGATCAGTCCCTCAGCAAACGTTTCTCCATCAGCAGAATACAAAAAGGGAAGATTATACTCCGTAACATCTGCCTTTACGGTATGTCCCATAAGGTACTCACCATCTGGATTTTTTGCAAAACCAGGTGTAAATTCATCTTCCGGACCATTGATCACCGGAACATCTGCTGACTGCATCGTTGGCAAGGATTGCGGTTGGACCGTATGAAAGGTCTCAAGTGCATCATGCTCTGGTGTTGCATCAAGCACTTTGTATACAGCAGTTGTATCTTTCTGTTCAGAGGTAACAGAAATAGTTGCGGCACCAGTTGCACTAATGAGTACAACGCACAAAAAAACAGCCCATAATGGTACATAGTTGTTCTTCTTCATAGTTCCTCCCCAAAATAGCTTATATTTTGGTAATCATAATAATAACTCACTGATTTAAATATTTGCAAAGAAACAATCTGCAACAAAAGAGCATAACTAAAAGCAAGCTGGAGATACTATACTTAATGGAAGAAGACGTTCTTTTTCAGCTTCGTTATCATCTGCCTGTAGACACCTCAAAACGGGAAAAATATACAAAGCAAGCCTTTCAGATCATTCCAAAATGTAATCATCCGCATATCCTGGACATCGGATGTGGGCGAGGGATGCCAACCAGTGCACTTGCACAGCTAAGCAATGGAACAATCATTGGCCTTGATGTCAATGAGATCTTACTTCAGAAATTTAATAAAAGAATACAACAAGAGCACCTCCAAGATTGTATCACCCTTGTCAAGCAATCAATGCTTGACCTGCAATTTCCAAAAGAATCCTTTGATATCATATGGTCCGAAGGATCAATCTATGTCATTGGTTTTCAGACAGGCCTTCAAGATTGGAAACCGTATCTTAAACCCAGAGGATTTTTAGTCATTCATGAGATGTGTTGGATACAACCTGACCCCCCGCAAGAAATAAAACAGTATTGGCAACAAAGGTATCCTGGTATTTCGACAGCCCCAGAAAAAAGAAAAATCATAAACGAAAGTGGCTACACGCTTCTTGATACGTTTTCATTACCAGAGAACGCTTGGTGGGATATATACTATGGACCGTTGCAGAAAAATGTAACCAAATTTCGCAACAAATACAAAAACAACAAAGAGATTTTAGAAATTCTCGCCTCAGAACAAGAGGAAATCAATTTATATAAAACATATGCACACTGGTATGGGTCTGCATTTTTTATCATGCAGAAAGAAGCTTAGTGGAGAAGAAAGAATATGAAAAATACTATTCCACTTTTTGCATCAGTTATCTGGATGTGATTCTCTGCCACGACGATTACATTTACCTCTACTTTTCCAAAGCCAAATGGTATAATGCGAACAGAGAGGCTGCTTGCATTATCTGCAGGGAGAACTGAAAGGGAATCACTTGCATTTTGAGAGATACCACCAATAATTCCACCCTTTACATGGACATCAAGAAAGACGTTTGTTGCATCAACTTCTCCGCTATTTTTTACTTCAACAGAAACACCTATTCCTCTGCTGATATCAATGTTGAGCACTGGGGAGGACAACGTAGCAAGTTTTATCAGCCAGACATCTTCAGTAAATCCAGGCGTAAATGATTTGGTTATGCCACAAATAATTGCGCCACGATCAGCAGTGAGACGAACAGAGGTTCCATAATCCCACTGTGATCCTCCAAAGCTCTGATTCCATTTTTCATTTCCATCTGCATCGGTTTGTATCACCCAGAGATCACTACTACCAGCGCTGTACGAGTATGTGGATCCAACCAAGAGAAAACCGCGATCACGGGTCTGTTGTAACGACCAACACTCATCAGACTGAGTTCCACCATAGCTTTGATTCCAAAGGACTGTCCCATCTTGGTGAATTTTTAAAAGCCAGATGTCCTCTGAACTCCCCCCATTTTCATTAGTCATTCCTGCCACTGCAAACTGTCCATCATCACAGACTTGAATTGCAAATCCCATCTGCCAACCGATACCTCCATAGGTTTTATTCCAATATTCCACCCCGGCTTCATCGGTGTAAATAACCCACAGATCACTATCATCAGTTGCATAGGAATCGGTTTGACCGGCAAAGACGAAATCCCCAGAAGCGGTTTGAGCAATGCCTTCAATGCCAATCCAATCCCATGCCGATCCACCATAGGTTTGATTCCATATCTCTACCCCATCAGGATCGGTGCGCACCACCCAGGCATCCCCCGATCCAGCACCATATGATTCTGTTAATCCTCCGAAAAGAAAACCAGCATCCTGTATTTCCACAATTGTATAGACTTCCTCATAATCAGATCCACCATACGTCTTATTCCACAGCGCCTCACCAAATTCATCCGTTTTTAAGAGCCAAGCATCTGCATTACCATCACCATAACTTTCTTTAATTCCAATAACTATCAGACTACCATCATCAAGTTCAATTACGGATACACCAATATCCCATTCTGATCCTCCAAAGCTCTGATTCCACACTTCAGTACCATTTTCATCAACCTTCAGTAACCATAAATTATCAGAACCATAACTATCAGTAACTCCAGTACAAACAAACCCGCCATCCTGCGTCTGACATACACCATAACATTCCTCATCATTACTCCCACCGTAGGTATAATTCCATTCAACCTCAGGACCATTGGTGGTTTTTGAAAAAGCAATCGACGACCAACGGGGTGCTACTCGCTGATTTTTTAAAGAAAACATAGACGGCCCAGTATGTTCAGAGTCATCAGCAGCCTCTCCTAACGATGTGACAGGTATCAAACAAAGTAAAAAACAGCTACCCACCACAAGACAATGAGTAAGAGTATTTTTTTGCATAAAATATTACCTCCCCAATTATATTTTTTCTAAAAAAATAAAGATAGGTACCGCTTTATAAACTTTGTGCAGGCCAGATTGTCTTTAGGAACGATACCCATCAATTTCATCAGATGAAAAACCTACACCTAACCCAAGGATAACCCAATGTTCAAAATTAAAATACGCAACAATGAGCACAATATCTAAGAGGTCTCTCTCTGAAAAACCAAGCGACTAAAGAAGAAATATCCTGTTCTGAGGCAGTTTCTGGTTTCGTTGTTAAAAACAAAGCAGATTTATTACAAAACCTTTTTAGCAAAATAAGGCTTTATTGCATCAAATTTATGACACAAAATGTTCATAGTCTACCGGTGGAAATTGAAAAAAAAATCCAAGATATAGCAACTGATAACCGTCATGGATCCGCCTATTTAGCTCAACAATCAATTGCAACCGTGCAACAGTTTCTTCATCTCACAACAGCGTCTTCACTAAAGCATTTGAAAATACAGATCGCCAATCTTACAAAAATGCTTATTCAGGCTCAACCTGCTATGGCCGCAATTATTCGTTTTGGAAATCAACTTGTACAGGAGATGGAATCAAAAAACACCCTATCGCAGATAAAAGAGAGAATTGATTTGTTTTGTAAGGATTTTCAAAAACAACTTAATTACTCAGATAAAGCCATCTCTAATCATGCCGTAAATATAATTCAACGGAAGATGACTCTTCTTACACACTCCTACAGTTCAACTGTGTATCATACACTCATCAATGCACAAGAGAAATATGGACAAATACAGGTAACTTGCACAGAGTCGCGTCCATTATGTGAGGGAGTGCAGCTTGCTCAAGCGCTTGCAGAACAAAACATTTCTGTTTCCCTTATCGTGGATAGTGCGCTTTTTTCTCAGCTTCAATGGGTCGATGCTGTCCTTATTGGTGCTGATGCCATAACAAATGAAGGAGTGATAAATAAAATTGGTTCCCAAGGTCTTGCGCTTGCTGCATATCAGCACCATATACCGGTTTATGTCCTCTGTTCGACACAAAAATTTCTCCCTCCGTCCTATAAACTAGATCTGTATGAGTTGAAAAATCCAACAGAGATTTCTAGCGGAATATCTGATGACATTGTCGTCAAAAACTATTACTTTGATATTACCTCGTTCTCTCATATTTCAGGTATTGTTACTGAAGAAGGTGTTCTGTCGGTAAAGGATGTTAGATCTAGAATCAATGCTTTGTCACTTCATCCCTCACTGATGTGAAGATTTAGAGTTGTTCTTACATTTCGAAATAGACTTTTCAAAGAGGTATTGAATAAATTTTTTTTTTTACAATACGTTTAGTTTAAATTTGCCCGATAACATCACAAATCAATAGACAGTCGATACTGCTTTAGAACGCGGTAGATGACATATCCTATAACGATAAGCCCAATACCAATGAGCAGTATATCACGGGAAAGACTCGAAATCATCAGTATAGATGTAACGATTCCCAACAGAGGAAGAACTGGTAACTTTCCTATCGCAAAAGGGGTCCTAAATCCAGTCGATATTGGTTTTTTTCTTCTGAAATAAATCAATGAAGCATTGATCATGACAAAGACAGCAAATACCGTGAAATTCGTCAAATTGGCAACACTTTTCAGATCTCCAATGAGTACAAATCCAATTGAAAATACGGTCACACCTAAGATGGCAATCCATGGTGAAAGAAACCGTTTGGAAACCGCTGCAAAAATGCTGGGTAATCCCTTTTCTTTTGCGATTCCATAGACGATTCGTGATCCCCCTAATAGCATCATAAGAGCAGTGTTGAAGGTTGAAAACAGGGCGATTCCTGAGAGTAAAAGAAAGCTTTGTTGTCCAAATGCGGTTTGTGCGATTGCTGCAAGTGGTGCCTCTTGTTGTGCAAGCTCATTCCATGGGAGAACACTAACTGCTGAGAGAGCAACAAGGATGTAGATGACAGTAGTTATAATGAGTGATATGATGATTGCTTTGGGAATATTTTTTTCGGGGTTTTTTGCTTTTTCTGCAAGTCTTGTGATTCCCTGAAATCCGATGTAGCTGAAAAAAATTAAGACGCCTGCCTGCAGAACTCCATCAAAACCTTTAGCCAGCTGGAGATAATCAACAGTACCATAATAGGGGATACCGATGTAGATGATGATGATAAGCCCGATGATTTCAATGAATGTAAAGAGGATGGTGACGGATGCTGTTTCTTTTACCCCAGCAAGCAGGATTGCTCCACTGAGAACTACAACAACTATTGCAGTAAGGATTGGGGTTATGTGAAAGAGGGCGTTAAAATAGTTTGCAAATCCGAGTGCCACGGTTGCTGCCCCAATGACGTTTCCCGCAATAATGAGCCAACCAGTAAGAAAGGCCGGTGTTTTTCCAAAAGAATTTTGGATGTAGATGTATTCAGCGCCTGCTTTGGGAAAGCGTGAAGCCAACTCAGCATAACTAAGACCTGTAAAGGTTGCCACCTAGTGATCCGAGAATGAAGGCAAGCCAGATGGTGTTGCCGGTAAGTCCTGCGGCATCTCCAATGAATACGTAGATGCCTGCGCCAAGGATAATTCCGACACTCATCAGAGTGATTTCCCAGAGACCAAGTGATCGTTCGAGTGTTGGCATTGTTTTGCTGGTATTTCGTTTCTGTTTTTAAATGTTAAAGTTAAAACTGGGTAGGAATAAAAAAAAAAAACACTAATACAGGATTTCAAGGTCTGTCAAATAATTTTTCTTCCGAAAAGAGTGTACGGACCCATGGGGATTCGAACCCCAGTTACCGGCTCCGAAGGCCGGTAGGATATCCAGACTACCTCATGGGCCCCAATCAGATTGAACATATCTAAACTTATTATAAAACTTAGCTTAAACTTGTTTAAAACTGCATTTATTACTATTCTTTTCTAAAAAT
>CAZTFR010000008.1:0-17464 GCA_964612945.1 uncultured Thermoplasmatales archaeon | reverse complement strand
GGATATCCAGACTACCTCATGGGCCCATCACATTGCAGAGGAGTGAATTAGTTTTATTTTATAAACATTCGTTCTTTTAATAATCTGTGAAATAATAAAATATAAAAAAAAAAGAAAGGTGGTTGGCCAGCTGATAGACACGAAATTTATCGCACAAAATCAATATCGACTTTTGCTTTAGAAACAACCTTTTTAGGTTGTTCACATACTGGTGTTGTATTTGCTCGAGCACCCAAGAGATTTGGTGATTGCACACCAGTCATTATGGCCATAACCCGACATTTTCCTTCAAACTCTGGCATCACCCGTGCTCCAAGAATCACATTTGCATAGCAATCCATGTTCTCGGTCAGCGTTTTTGCCACATCCTGCACATATTTCAGGCTCATATCAGGGCCACCGGTGATATGGACAAGTGCGCCATTTGCACCACTGTAATCGACATTGAGCAGTGGATGATTCAATGCCTCTTTGACAATAGTATCTACACCTGCGTCCTCATCTGCTTCGCCCCAGAGCATAACGGAAAGTCCACCAGATTCAACAATGGTTTTCATATCTGCAAAATCCAGGTTTATAAGCGAGGGCAGCGTGATTGTTTCTGCGATGCCTTTTACAGTCTCGGCAATGAGTTGGTCCATCACTGAAAAGGCTTGATTAATTGGAAGATTTGGCACAAACTCAAGCAGTCTGTTGTTGTCAAGAACAACCGTGCTATCTGCTTTGATTCGTAGTTTATCAAGTCCTTCATCTGCTTTTACTAACCGTGCGCGTTCCACATTAAATGGAGTGGATACCATACATGTGACGATTGCACCATTTTTCTTTGCAATTTCGGCGACTACAGGTGCAGAACCTGTCCCTGTTCCCCCACCCATACCAGCAGTGATAAACACAAGATTTGCATCATCAATGAGTTCTTCAATGTCATGAATAGATTCTCGTGCTCCACGTTCGGCGACATCGGGAAAGCCACCGGCACCAAGACCACGAGTGAGATTCTTTCCGATAAGCAGTTTATGATCTGCCTCGACAAGATCAAGTGCCTGTTTATCAGTATTAATCGCAATTGTTTTTGCTCCCTTCACCCCAAGTTTATGCAACCGGGTGATCGTGTTGCCTCCGGCTCCACCGCATCCAACAATGGTAATTCGAGGAACCCCAAACATGTCTTCATCTTGACTAAGCCGTTTGGTTTCTTCCTCAATTTTATTTGAGATAGCGGTTTCTATAAAAGATTGTGTGTTATTCTTTTCGGCCATACCATTCCTCCTTTTCTATTAGTTTTTGTCTGGTAGTTGGAAGGACGCCCACCTTTTGGGCGGACGCCCTTCTAGGGGTTGCATCCCATCCCCCTTTTCCATCTCTGTATTATTCCTTTATTTTTTCATGTAAGGTTCTAATGCTTCAACCGCAGCTTCCAACTCTTGGACTTTTTTGATCCGATCAGCTTTTTCAAGGATACGACTTGCATAGGTATTGATGTACTCGTTGACCGCATGTCGTATCACTTCTGATCGAGTGGAAAATTCACCAGCTCGAATGAAAATATCTATTTGTCGAAGATAGATTTTCGGCAGGCGAATCGTGATGCGGTCGGTGTCCATAGAGCTCCTCACATGTAAAGTACACGCAGGTCAGAGTGTTGATACCGCTTCTGTGCCGATAGTACGTCATAGGTACGTCGAACAAATGACAAACAGCATCTTTTGTCTGACAAACGTACAACAGAATAGGTAATTATGTTTAAATAATTTTCCATTTTTTCTACTGTACAATATGACCGAAGGCAACAGTACCCGAAATTTTTTCAATCTTAACTTTGGCTGTTGATCCTTTCACAGCACCGGGTACATAGACCACATATTTGTCAAAAAAAGCCACACCATCACCACGCTTGCCAATATCCTTTATCGTCAAATCATAGATCTGACCCTCTTTTAAGGTCTCACGTGGCGTTGTGGTAATCTTCTTCTTCACCGACCCAACCGATCGAAACGCACCACACGCATCGCAGCGGATGGTCATCGTTCTATCCTTTTTCACTAAATGAGTATCAGGACGATTACATTCCGGACAAAACACATAGGAATTTACATAATCATCAAGTTTATCCTGCACTGTTTTTGTCGGGATCTTACCCTGAAAGACCAACCGACCACCAACAATTTCACCTGCCGTCCCAACATTGCCTAAAAAGAATTTCAAGAGATGATCCTGTTCACGATTGAGTGCACTAACAATTTTATCAAAATTACGAATAACCGTTGTGTTTCCCTCATAAAAAATATCTACCTTCGGCATTTTAAAACGATCGTCTTCTACTCGCTTTGCAGAGGTAATACTTTGCACACGTTTCAAGAGATGGTCGTAATCAGTATCTGACATAAAGCTAAGGGGATGAATACAGACCTGTGATAAAAATCTTTTGAAGAAGAAAAAAAAGAGATGAGGGCTACCCTCTATAGATAATGGGCTTTTTACGCGTACCCATCACAAGATAGCCATCTTTCATTGCTTGTTCTGCAATGTCGGTGCGACGTGTATAAATTGTTCGTTCACCTTTTGTCCAATGCCAGAGAAATTCAGACATAGCCTCTCCCCATTTTTTTACGAGTGAGGCTGTGAAATCAGTCTCTTCTATTTATATTTTTTTAAAAAAAAATGATTACTGGCCATTTTGCTATTATCCGTAGAGTTGTTTTCTTAGGTATATTCCGTGTGTTTTAAAACCGAGTTTTTTATAGTAAGGTATAACACCTATGCCGCTAAGTACATAGAGGTGTTTTTTTTGAAATTCTTCAAGGCAAATTCGTTCTGCTTCTTGTATGAGTCGGTGGCCGTATCCTTTGTGTTGGACCGCCAGAGGATTGTGTTCTCCTACGGGAAGTTCCTGGCCAAGTATTTTGAGTTCGCGGATGATCATGCAAGGTTTTTGTTGTAATTCCCATCGGTGTGATTCAGCTATATTTCGTAGTCTCAGATAGCCTAAAAGTAGATTCTTATGCGGATCTTCATATGAGAGAAAGATCTCGGTGCTACTACTTGCTTGGTAGTCATGACGACACAATTTGATATCGGCTGGTTCGAGCATATTTTGGGCGGCAAGGTTTTTATGCCCGATTTCTCGGCAGCGGATACAGGGGCATGTTGTTCCATGCTGTTGCAGCTCATTTGTTACAATCTGACGGAGATTGCTCTTTGTGACTCCTCCTGAGATAAGAGGGGCAGGAATATCACGTTGTATACGTTGAATACGAACATAGGGAGGTATGTACTGTTTTATACGTGCAATTAGTGTTGATGCCTTTGAAGTGGAAAGAGGAGTATATGTTCCTTGTTTCCAGAGGCGGTAGAGAGTGGTTCCTTTTATGATGAGAGTGGGATATATTTTAAGCATGTCAGGCTGAAATCGATGATCAGAAAACAGAGTTTGATAGGTGTTTTGTTCTCGCGTATTATCCATCAGAGGAAGACCGGGCATGAGATGGTAGCATACCTTGAATCCTGCTTCCTTCGCCCGATGAGTTGCCTGGATGGTGTCAGCAACGGTGTGCCCTCGTTTCATATAGTGTAATACATCGTCGTAGATGCCTTGAACCCCAAGTTCCACACGAGTGCTTCCATAGGAGAGGGCATTGTCGATATGGCTGAGCTGAAACCAATCTGGCCGGGTTTCAATGGTTACACCAATACAGCGTGAGCTTGCTTTTTGATTCTGTAGCTGTGCCTCAAATAAATTTTGTGAGAAGGTATTGTTCATCGCGTCGAAACATCGTTTAATGAACCACTGTTGATAGAGAAAATCACGGGCGGTGAAGGTCCCGCCCATGATGATGAGATCGATTTTATTAATGGGATGACCAATGGCCTGTAGTTGTTGAAGCCGGTTTTTTGTTTGAAGGTAGGGATCATATTGATTTAGAGCTGCGCGAAGAGCCGCCGGTTCCTCTCCGGTATAGCTTTGGGGCGTATCGCTGGTAGGTCCTCCGGGGCATGGAATGCATTGTCCATGTGGACAGGGAGCTGGGGATGTCATGACTGCGACAACAGAGACTCCGGAGATGGTGCGCATCGGCTTTTTTCGTAAGATCGATAGGATTTTTTGGTATTCGGGGTTTTTTTTTGAGACTGACGCAAGAATTGTGCTATCGGATGGGATGGTTTTTAGATTGTATTTTTTACAGAGCCGGATTTTCTGTTTATGCAGCTCTTTTTTATTCTGTATTTTCTTCGTGCTGATAAGATGGATGATTTCCTGGTTGAAATCCATGAGAGTTCCCTTATGAAATGCCTTGGTATTAAACCTTTTTTAGATGTCCCAGAATCCTCTGGTGCGTGCGTAGGTGAGTTCTGCTTTTAGGATGTCTTTGAGGAATTGGAGAAAGATTTCTTCAGATTTTTTAAGATCTTGTTGGGAATATCGTCGCAGGATTCGGGCGGCGGTATCCGGTCCAATGCCGCGGCCCATTAGAGCTATAAGTGCATAGATTTTATAGTGTTGAACGAGGCTTGCGTTTTTGTGCAGTCTTTTTATTTCTTTTAGCTCTGCTGTTGTGGGTTGTGTTTTAGAGAGAAGTTTGGTTATATTTTGGTTGGAGCGGTGGACGACAGTAATCTTTGTTGCGCCACACCGTCGACATTTTAGTTGGCTTTCACTGCGTCCAACGATCGTATGCCAGGTGTGCTTACAGTTGGTGCAGGAAAGTGTTATTGAGGTGTTTTCAAGTCGTTTGTTTAGAGCCATAAGAATGGTCCGGTCAGCACGCTGAGGAACCATAAGGCCACGGATGGTCTCAAATCCGGAGAGCGCAATGGGGGAGAGTCCTTGGATATGAATGCTCATAGTCTTATTTTGAATCTCTTTGAGAACCAGCTGCGTATGCGGTATATCCATACGGTCCCAAATGAGTTTATCAAGTGCTTCTCCAAGGATCAAAGAGTGATCGAACAGGCTGATTAGCTTCTTTGTCCCAATGGTGCGAAAGTCGAAATCTTTTCTAAGGGCTCCGAATTTTCTGGCGACATGTACCAGTTGCCAGCGGAGATAGGTTGAGTTTCGAAGGATGGTTTCAAGAAGGTATTCAAGGCTTTCCGGTGTGGTCGTGGTAAGAATTTCTTTTATTTTTTGTGGATCAACGTCGGTGGGCAGCTGGAGTTGTATCCGGTAGGCGTCACTGTTGATACCTATGCTTTCTCCAAGTGATTGGGCAAGCATCGCCGATATCAACCGTCCCAGTGTCTCATTGACTTTTGTTCCAAAGCAGGCGTTGATAATGATTGAGTTATCACCGCTGTCAATGGTGATCGTGTGATCATCAGGCGTTACAAATCCCTTCTGTTGTTGTTCATAAAGAAGTTTCTGTAGCTGTTGAAATGAAGAAGGATCACAGGGGTAGCCTTGTACATCATTAGCTGCAATAGTTCGACGAAGTGCCCCTACGGCTCGTGCAACCTCAAAGGGTATAGGGATATCTTCTCCTACCCATTGGGGAACATCACCGATTTCTTGATGGGGCGACACAAGGATTTCTTGTTCCTCACGTTTGACAATACGCCATGGTTGACCTCGAAGAATGATTTTAACGCCTTCAAAGATGTTGCTGAGTACAAAGCTTTCATCCAGTTTTCCAATGATTTTGCGGGTACTGGCATCTACCACCCTGTATGATGTTTCATCGGGGATCATAGAAATGTTTTCAAGAAAATATTTTCGAGAATTAGCTCGTTTCATCAAATATGTCGTTTTTTCCTCTTCTTCAACCCAGATGGATCGTTGATTGCGTAGTTGCTGCACCAGAGTATCAAACGTTGATCGGGCAAGACGATGAAAGGGATAGGCACGAGTAATAAGCTGATAGACGGTATCAGACGCGATTTTGCCGTATTCCAGAGCAATAGAAATAATTTGATTGCTAAGAACAGAGAGAGGATTCATGCGTACAGGAATTTTTTCAAGACGTCCATTGAGTGCTTTTTTTGTAATAATCACACTTTCTGCATGATCTTCTGCAGTTGAGGCAAGAACAACACCTCTTGATGTTTTACCCACCTGATGACCGGATCGGCCTACACGTTGTAGTAATCGAGTGACCTGCCGTGGTGAGTTGTATTGTATGACAAAATCAGTATCACCCACATCAATGCCCAATTCAAGGGAGGATGTACAAATTAAGCCTTTGAGTTTTCCTGATTTAAAATCATTTTCTGCTTCCACTCGTGTTGCTTTTGAAAGTGATCCATGATGAACGCCAATCGAGAACTCCTGTTTCCACCGATGAAATCGAGAGGCAAGTATCTCTGCTCCATCACGAGTGTTAATAAAGAGAAGTGTGGAGACATGGTGATCAATGAACGCATGACAGCGACGGAGCAACGCAAAGGATAAGGGCTCAATGTTGAGCTGTTGAGCTTTCGGATAATCGGATTTTTGCACCGTAGGCAACTCAACAGTGATATCGATGTGTTTTGTTACATCAACTTCAACAACAGTTACTGGGCGGTGCTGATTGTTCTTTTTTCCCCCGAGATACCGTTTGACTTCTTCAGGAAGTCCAACAGTTGCTGATAATCCGATTCGCTGAAAACGATGCTGGTTGACAACTTCGGTGAGCCTTTCAAGAGCAACAGAGAGTTGTGCTCCTCGTTCATCCACGGCAAGTTCGTGAATTTCATCAATAACTACCCATTGAACCAATTGAAGATGACGACGAATACGCTTGCCAGTAAAAAGAATCTGTAATGTTTCTGGAGTGGTAATCAACATATCGGGAGGTGATCGAGCGAGTTTTGCTCGTTCCGATTTCGGGGTATCACCATGACGAACCGCAACCTGAATCCCAAGTTCTTCTCCCCAAGTTATGGTGCGTCGTAGCATATCACGATTTAACGCTCGAAGCGGTGTGATATACAGGATGGAAATGCCCCTGCGTTTCGTTGAGGGACTTGGTTGTGATTGCAGAAAATGATGAAAAAGCGGAAGCAACGCTGCTTCTGTTTTTCCCAAACCGGTTGGAGCAATTAGTAAGACATGTTTGTGTTCAAGAATGATGGGAATAGCTTTGTTTTGTGGTTTTGTTGGCGTAGTAATATGATATTTCTTAAGAAGACCCTGTAATCGATAGTCAAGGAGTGAAAACACAGATGCCATGATGGTGCGTGGATGGTAAACGGCTATTTAGTAGTTTTCTTCACTATTATATAAATTATACTCATTTTATTTAGAAAATTGTACCACTTAAAATGCTGGTGTGTGTTATGAATGAGCCGCTTTATTTCTTTTTGATTTTCAAAGTGATCTCGATGGAGGAGACATTTGATGTTCGTCCATCCTCGTTGGTAATCGATTCTGTGCCAATTTCAATGGTTTCTACCTTGGCATCCTTCACAAAACGATTACGAGTGATTTCTGCAGCATCAACTGCTCGGCTGATCGCGTTTCCTCGTGCTTTCAGAATGACTTCGTTATATTCATCTGAGTTTAACACGGCCATTACTGCAGTGACGTAGTTCATTGGAGGTTTATTTCCAACATAAATCACATTATCATCTGTATCTTCTTTGTCGGGCATACTAATAAACTCCCTCAACACCTCTTTGAGAACTGAGATTAGCTGGGCAGTAAGATTCTATTATCATTTATAAATATTGTGTTTTAATCAATAGAATGCATCATAAGGAACTATTATTTGTAGTAATTTGAAAAATTACCACCTTGACATTTTTTCTCCACAGCTATAAATAGAGTGACGGACAAAAAGTAGTATGATATGTGAGGTTTGATGGCGGTATTTGGTATCGACCATCATTGGTGAGTTGATGAGGTTTCGGAGGTATTTGGTATCGGCCGATGTCCTTCATCGCTTTCACATATCTTTATTAATTTGAAGAGTTAAAGTATCACCGTTTTCTGTCTTATTATCCGTAGTAGTGGTTGGCTTCTTTTTCTTCTTCACTTTTTGTGTGTTCTTTTGCATCCAATACATCAATGCAGAGAATGGCATGCAGTGGAACAATACGTGTTTTGCCTTGAAGGTCTCCATGAAAGTGGGTGAGTTCAAGACGGAGTCCTGCTTCGTCAATCCCAATATTTGCATATCCTTTAAAGATTCCTTCGGTTTCGATAGTTTTCTCCCGCCCTCCAATAGAGAGTACACGATAGCGTGATTCTTCGGTCAGTTTAAACTCATCTTTTTTCATTTGTTAATCCCTTCTGCTGTTTTTCAAGTAGGTGTTGGAGGTGGTCGACAGTTTTGCCATAGTTTTCAAGGGCAACCTTGACATGAGCCTCCACAAAGTTCCATGCTTTCTGTAGGTTCCCGTACCGTATCCGGTAGCCCTTTTTAGTTTGTTTGTTAATTTCATCAACCACATGGACGTCTTCTAAAATATCTAAGGCTTTAAGTTTGTTAAGATGACGATACACGGTGGGACGGGAAATTTTTAGTGTAGTAGCAATTTCATCGACATACCATGCTTTCATAGGATGTTCAAGGAAAAAATCATTGAAGATTTTATAGGGTATATCTGGATCTGATCCTTTCGAGAGATACCCGATTTGTTCGAAGAATTTTCGAGCAACACCTTCGACATCTTCTTCCCCAATGAGAGGGGTATTGCTTACAATCTGAATCTCGAAACCCATATATGGAACCCTCAGGCAGGGAATAGAATCTCATGTTTTTAAGATTTACTTTACAATGATAACATTGGATGTTAAACAACTGGGAGGTATCGATCGGTTTCCCATTTGGTTACCTGTGTACGATACTGCCCCCATTCTTCCCGCTTTACATGTAAAAAATTATGATAGATATGATCACCAAGAACCTCTTGAACAAGGTTGCTTTCTGACATGAGCTGCAAGGCATGTCCCAGGCTTTCAGGCAGATGCTCGATGTTGTATTTTATATAATCACTTTTGGAGAGTTCATAGATATTTCTTTCAACAGGGCTCCGGAGCTCAAGGTTTTCCTTGACTCCTTGCAGTCCTGCAGCAAGCATCACCGCAAATTGAAGATAGGGATTTCCAGAGAGATCTGGATTTCGCAACTCACATCGGGTAGCAGATTTTCGTCGAGAAGGAATACGAATTAACGCACTTCGATTTCGGTTTGCCCAGGAGATATAGGTGGGTGCTTCAAACCCGGGGACTAATCGTTTATATGAATTCACTGTTGGATTAAGAATGACGCAGATTTCTTTTATATACTTTAATAACCCTGCGATGAATTGTTTACATACGGAACTTAGTTGATGGGAATCGTTGGAATCAAAAAAGGCATTCTTACCCTTCAGTGTAAAGAGTGATTGATGGGTATGCATACCTGATCCGTTTACTGCAAAGATAGGTTTAGGCATAAAGGAGGCGTGAAGATCGTGCTTGGTGGCGATTACTTTTGTAATATATTTGAGGGTGATCAATCGATCAGCAGTCGTAATTGCATCAGAATACCGGAAGTTGATTTCATGTTGACCTGATGCAACCTCATGATGCAGTGTGTAGGTATCAATGCCTAGCTGTTCGAGGGCAAGGGAGATGTCTGCGCGCACACCTTCTGCAAGGTCACGATGGGAAAGATCAAAGTATCCTGCATAGTCATTTGGAATAAGCGAGCTGAGCCCATCATTTTTTTTAAACAAGAAAAACTCACATTCCGGCCCAGTGTTGTAGATGTAGCCAAGGTCTTTTGCCTTTTTCATTACTTTTTCTAAAATATATTTAGTATCCCCTGGAAAGCGTCTGCCATTAGGTTCATAGATGTCACAGTTTAGTTTCGCGGTTTTTCTTTTTTCTAAGGATTCTGGGAGAATCAAAAGGCTTTGTGGATCGGGTTTTGCGATTTTATCAGATTCTTCAATGGTGGCATATCCTGCAATTGAAGATCCATCAAAGGGGATCCCATCATCAAGTGCTTCACCGATGCGTGATGCCGGGATTACTATGTTTTTTGGAAATCCTAAGATGTCGACAAATTGCAGGCGAACAAAGAGAACCTGTTCGTTTTCAACAATGCGGAGCACATCGTTTTTGTTTTTTATCTCAAAAGGTATCCTCACACCTCCCATTTCATAGTAAAAACTCTATATTAGAATGATATGAGGCTATATAATCTTTTTATTATTTTTTTAGGGCGGGAGTTGGAATTGTTAGGCTCCCTGCAGGCATAATGATGACGTGTGGTTTTTTGTGTTGTTTTTTAATTACCTGTATTGCTTCATCTAAAGCAGTTTGGATATTATGATATGGTTTCATCAGCGCCTTTTGAATGATCTCATCGGAAAGATCAGTTACCGCCCAGAGTTGGGCATGAACTCCGATTTGAGCCATTTTGGCTGCTTTGTGGTATCCGAGTTTGTACTCATCTCCTAATATTTCAAGGATTTTTTCGGGGGTATCTGCTTGACATAACAAATCAAGGAATGCGTCTTCACCAACGCCCATACGACATTTGGATATAAGAATCAACACACCATCATCTTCGATGACATGTTTGGCGTTATCAAGTGCTTTTTGAGATTGATACAAATCAATATCCATGGGATGTGGGGCAACTGAGAGAACAATTGTTCCTTTTTTTTGGTAGGGGACGCAGAAGATTTCATTTGCCGAGTTGATGGCTTCATCAAATGAGCGATGGAGATCACCTGCGGTTACTGCATAGAGGTTGTGATCGCCGGTGAGTACTGTTTGAATGCTAAATACGCGGAGATCATCAAGGACCTTCATTGCATCAACCATATCTTCATGAACCGGGTTTCCGTGTAATGCAAGAGAGCAGGCATCGTCACTCAGGGCAAGCTTATGGTTCATCTCAATAGTCTCATAGGAGGCAACTCCGGGTAGAAACGACTTACGCCCACCGGTATATCCCGCAAAGTAATGCGGCTCAACACTGCCGATGCATACCACGTTTCCAATCTCTGATACCAATTTATTGATAGACATCTCTGTGCCATTGCTGGATCTACCGAGGTAGTGCATATCCTCTTTTTTTCTAGCATCATGAGCGACAATTTGATCACTGAATTCATCATAGAGGTCGCCAAAGATGTACTGATATTCCTCGCTTGTGGGACTACGGTGAACGCCGGTTGCTACAAGAAAGGTGACATCGGGATGATTCGAGAGCGTTGGATATAAAAAATCAATTATTTTTGCGGTGGGAGTGGGTCGAGTCGCATCATTGACTATGACCAGTAATCGATCTGAATGATGTGCAAAAGATTCAAATGAATCCATTCCAATAGGATGGTCTAGTGCAGATTTAATAAGGGATGCTTGATCTTTTATGGTAACTTTTTTAGGGGTAAGAATTTCATATGAACAGGGAACAGAGATATGCTGAACATCTGATCCATACGGAATAGCTACCTTCACAATTAGTCACCTCTACTGATGCTTTGCAGAACGCAATAGCGATAAGCCCTAATATATTTATATGACAAATGGGGTTCTCATCGACCTGTGAAACGGTTTCAAATTGGTATCATCGGCGGTGGCGTAATTGGGTGTGCAATCGCCCGAGAACTCAGCAAATATAAGCTTTCCGTTGTTGTATTTGAAAAAGGCGGAGATGTTGCATCCGCAACAAGTAAAGCAAATAGTGGCGTTATTCATAGTGGGATTAATTCTCCACCTGATTCGTTAAAAGCCCGTTTTTGTGTGGAAGGAAATAAACAACTCACGGTTCTTGCCAGTCAGCTGCATACCCCTCTTAATTGGGTTGGAAAGTATGTAATTGCACAAACAGAAGATGACTGCTCTACTCTCAGAGAACTGCAGCGAATTGGAAAGAAAAATGGTGTGTCATCTCTTGAAATACAGGATAAAAGACAAATTCAGGAGAAAGAGCCACACATCACCGGTATCGAAGGTCTCTGGGTGCCGTCTGCAGGGATTGTTCTGCCGTACCATTTTACCATTGCCCTTGCTGAAAACGCAGCACGAAACAATGTTTCATTTTTGCTGAATACAGAAGTAGTTGCTCTCAAAAAGGTAATGAACGGATTTCAGGTGAAAACCACGAATGGTTCGTATAGCTGTCAACTTCTGATTAATGCCGCAGGTGGAAACTGCCGGCATATTTATGCTCTCATGGAGGAACCTGATTTTACCATCTACCCCTGCCGTGGAGAGTACTTGGTATTAGACAAACAATTTTCTTCTCTTGTACAATCTATGATTTATCCCGCTCCGCAGAAACATACCGGCGTATTAGGTGTCCATATCACTCCTACTATTGAAGGTAACATTCTCCTTGGACCAAGCGCGGAATATATTGAAAACATCGATGATACACAAACAACCAAAGAAACCATGATCCTGCTTCTGAAAGAGGCACAATACCTCTGTCCCTCTATCCCCAACACCGGCACTATTAACGCCTACGCGGGTGTACGATGCAAACTTGCACCAAATAAATTAGGCGGAGCAGCTGACTATCGCATACAAGAAAGTACCGAATTTCCAGGTCTTATTCATCTGCTCGGGATAGAATCACCAGGACTTACCGCTGCACCAGCCATTGCACAATACGTTAAAGAATGTATCAATAAACATATCAATCTAATTCCAGATCCCGCCTTTCAACCAAATCAACCACAACAACTACGATTTGCCGAACTGTCAAAAGAAAAACAACAAAAGCTTATCAAAAAGAACCCCCGCTGGGGACGTATTGTCTGCCGCTGTGAACATATCACCGAAGCAGAAATCATACACGCACTCTCAAATCCTCTGGGGGCGCGGCTTCTCTCTTCAGTCAAATACCGAGCACGAGCAGGAATGGGACGCTGCCAAGGCGGGTTTTGCACCCAACATATCGTTTGCATTATGCAGCAAAAATTCAACATGAACATTCAAGACATCAACCTTAAATCACCCTCATCACCACTCTTCATCCGGAAAACTCGGGAGGACGATCAATGATCACTCACCAAGTAGATATTGCCTGTATTGGGGCAGGACCCGCAGGCCTTGCTGCAGCAATCGAAGCAAAAAAAAACGGTGCAAAAACCGTACTAGTTCTCGACCGCAATCAATGGCTCGGCGGCATTCTACCCCAATGTATTCATGACGGATTCGGTGTCGAAGAAACCGGACAGTCCATGACCGGCCCTGAATATGCAGAGATGTACATCAAACAAGCCCAACAAGAAAATATAGAACTTCTCACCGAAACAATGGCACTCTCGCTTACAAAAAAAAGAGAAATATTTGCGGTCAATAAAGAGGGACTCCACCATATAAAAGCAAAAGCAGTAATCCTTGCCATGGGCTGCCGAGAAAAGACACGCTGGAGCATCCCTATTCCGGGCGATCGTCCTAGCGGTATCTACACCGCAGGGATGGTTCAGAGCTTCATAAATCTCTACAACATTATGCCTGGAAAAAATATCATTATTCTTGGGTCAGGAGATGTCGGTCTTATCATCGCCCGACGCCTTACGCTTGAAGGAGCAAACGTCCTTGGAGTTATCGAAATCCTACCGCACCCGACAGGTCTTCCCCGAAATATCGTCCAATGCCTCGATGACTACGATAACCCACTTTATCTTAATCATACCATAACCGAAATCAAAGGAAAACATCGACTACAAGAAGTTACCATCGCACAAGTAGATAAAACCAACCAACCGATCGAAAAAACCAAACGAGTCATCCCCTGCGATACTCTCATTCTCTCTTTAGGTCTTATCCCAGAAAACGAACTATCCATTCAAGCAGACATCCAAATAGACCCCCATACCGGTGGGGCAATAGTAGATCAAGATTTTCACACAACCATCCCGGGTATCTTTGCCTGTGGAAACGGTCTCCAAGTCTACGATACAGTAGATATGTTATCCATCGATGCCAAAAAAACGGGAAAAAATGCCGCAGAGTACATACAAAAATCATCACAGAAAAATCACAGAATCACCACTACCACAACAAATAACATCCGAAGCATCACCCCCCAACAAATCACTAATTACGGGCCACTTCGATTTCTCATTCGAGCACAAAAACCCCAACGTCAAGGACAGCTTACCATTTCGTCAAAATCTACTACACTTTTAGAAAAAAAAGTACGATACATTAACCCTGCAACAATGATAGATATCACCTTCGAACTTTCCAAAAGAGAATATCAGAGAACAGAGACAATAGAGGTAAATATACAATGAAAACGACAAAGGAAATAACATGCATTGTGTGTCCTATCGGTTGTAAAATTAAAATTTCAACTGATGGAAAATCCTGCAAGATACTCTCTGGAGATAAATGTAAAAGGGGAACACAATATGCTTATTCAGAGGCTCTTAATCCAGAACGTATGCTCACTAGCTCCATTCTTGTTTCAAAGGGAGAATGGCCGTTGGTTAGTGTAAAAACGTCTCAGCCTGTACCTAAACAACGGATTTTTGATGTCATGGCTGAGATTAAAAAACTGAAGGTTAAGGCCCCAGTTTCTTGCGGACAGATCGTAATCAAAGATGTATGTAATCTTAATATTGATGTGGTTGCAACAAAAACGGTTGATAGAAAATAAAGTGAAAGTGTCCTTGCTATATGAATCAGAAAAAATCTGGTGTGTTAATTCTCAAAAGATAGTTGGATGATTAACTGTAATTAGAATTTTTTAGTCTTAGATCATCGAGCAGAGTTATGCAATTTTATCATTCAAAATCTGAGGAAAAATAAAATTGATCAGAGAAAACACAAAGTAAAGGCCGATGTTTTAGAAACTGCTTGAGGAGATATAGGACAAAAAAATGCCTATCTGTTGCCTTATTTATGGGTGTTGTAAGAGATACTTGTATGGTATCGAAATCACTGGTATTTTCACTATTTACTACTTTTATTTCACCAGAAAACTCTTCATCTTTCTCATCAGGAGCAACAACATTTACAGTGACACTAACCGGCTCCATCTCAGGAGTTAAACCAGAACCATCTTTTGGCTTAAAAGTCCATGTACCCCAGGCAGGGTAGGTATCTATCGCCCAACAAAGCTCCGAATCAGAATCACCCACATTCTCCACCTGAAAACTACTAGTAACCGTATAACCCGGTGAAACATCACTCCAACTCAGACTACCTGAACATTGCAATTTCGGATTTAGTTTTGTAAATACATAAGCAGATCCCGAACCTGAACCATAATCATCATCTTGATAGCTTCCTATCAGCGCACAGCCACTATTGAGAGAAACTGAGTGCCCAAACCAATCACCAGCGGCACAATCTGAAGCAAAAAGTTTCTCTTCTAGAATCCATGAATCTTCGGAGAATCTAAACACATATGCTGATCCTGAATAATCACCCTCTGAACCAATGAGAGCATGGTTTTTACTTATAGAAACAGCACATCCAAAAAAGGCGCATTTTTCACTGTCAGAGGCAACAATTTTCTCTTCTTGATACCACGAAGCTTCACTCCGTTTAAACACATAGGCAGAACCAGTATAATGTCCCATATCATCATCTCCAGGTGCACCGATAAGTGCTCTATCTTCATCAATTGACACCGCTACACCAAAATGATCATGCAATTCTCCGTCTGATGCTATAAGTTTTGCTTGCTGTGCCCATGAATTTTCGTTACGTTTGAATACATATGCAGAACCACAGCCATCATCACCGTATGCACCAATGAGAGCATATTCGCCATCAAGACAGACAGCATAACCGAAGCAATCACCTGCTTCGCAGACCACGGGAATAATTTTTTCTTCTTGTGCCCATGTAGTCCCGCTACGTTTAAATATATATGCGGATCCAGCCCAATCTCCCATATCATCATCTCCAGGAGCTCCAATAAGTGCATAGTCTCCGCTAAGAGAAACAGAATACCCAAAGGTATCATATGGTTCCCCATCTTGAGCAGTTAATTTTGCTTGCTGATTCCAACTGGTACCACTACGTTTGAAAACATACGCAGCACCAGAATCCTTACCCATATCATCATCGCGATATGCTCCCACTAACGCGTAGACACCATCAATGGACACAGAAAGACCAAAACCAGCTCCAGCTGCTCCATCTAATGCCGTCAATTTGTATTCCTCATCGCATATACCTACACTACATTTGAAAATATACGCCGCACCAGAATCCTCACCCATATCATCATCACCAATTGCTCCAACAAGCGCATAATCTTCATCAATGGAAACAGAATAGCCAAACCACTCCTCAGCGTTTCCATCTTGCACAACAATTTTGTCTTCTTGGTTCCAACTGCTATCATTGCGTTTGAAAATATACGTTGATCCTGAATAACTTCCCATATCATCATCTCCGGGTGTTCCAATAAAAGCATAATATCCATCAAGGCAGACGGAAGTACCAAAATAATCACCGGAGACACCATCTGTTGCTATCAATTTCTCTTGTTGAGTCCACACATCATCGTTACAATAGAATATATACGCTGATCCGGTTGTGTCTTCATCATTAACCGCTCCAATAAGAGCAAAATCACTATTGATAGAAACAGAATAACCAAACCAATCATCTGGTGCACCATCTAATGCTACTAATTTCTGCTGATGATTCCATACACTGCCGTTCCGTTTGAATACATATGCAGATCCAGAATTATTTCCCATATCATCATTCAGATCTGCTGCTATCAGCGCGTAATCACCGTCAAGAGAAACAGATGAACCAAATCCATCATTCGCAGATCCATCAGGTGCTATTAGCTTTGCTGTTTGAGTCCACCAAGAAACTCTACGCTTAAACACATATGCTGCACCGGCACCTAACCCCTTATCCGTGTCCCCAGAAGCCCCGATGAGTGCATAATCATCGAAGAGATCAACAGAAATACCAAAACCATCAGATGAATTAGGATTGAGTGCAGTCAATTTTGTTTGAAGACTCCATGTGGTTTCACTAAGCTTGAAAACATATGCTGCACCTGCCTTTATCCCAGAGGTATACTGCCCTGGAGCACCAATGAGAGCATAATCATCATCAAGAGAAACAGAAACACCAAATTCCTCACCAATGAAATCATTAAGATTTGCATCTGGACTTACGATCTTTTGTTGTTGAGACCAAGAGTTTCCGTTGCGTTTGAATATATAAGTTGAACCTGATCTATCTCCATATCCATCATCACCATATGCACCAATGAGGACATGATTTCCACTTATCGAAACTGAATATCCAAAATAATCAAATTCTGCCCCATCTGATGCAGTCAGTCGAGCTTCTTGAATCCATGTGGTCCCGCTACGTTTGAATATATATACTGCGCCAGACTCTCTTCCATTGGAGGCCTCTGACCAGGCTCCGATACATACATAATCACCGTCAATAGAAACACTTTTACCTAAACCAAAAGATTCTGCACTACCGTTATCAATCAACTTGTTCTGTTCAATCCAATTACCTGAATTTTGATCTATATTACTAACAAGACTTTTGCAGATTTACATTGAAAGAGCACCTTTTTGCTCTTTCAAT
>CAZTFR010000007.1:22685-58885 GCA_964612945.1 uncultured Thermoplasmatales archaeon | reverse complement strand
TGTAAAAGTATGTCATATGTACAATCTGTCTGCTGTATGGGCGATGCTCTTCTTTGGCGAGTTTTTTGATGAGCACGTTTTCTTCTTTTGTTAAAGAAATATTCATCCGCATTCTTTTTGTCATGTTTTTTACACAAACATGTAATAATTTTACACACTTATATGCCTTTGTACACAACTATATATACGAGATGCCGCATACTACTATTATCCGACAAATTTCGGATAGGACAAGTGAAAACAATGGAAAGTAAAGAATTTAAAAACGCAGATATCTTCGCGCAAGATGAAAAAATCGGGGAAGTAAAGGAAATAAATATAAACCCTGAAAATTGGGAGATAACCCATCTTGATGTCGAATTGACCAAAGATGCAGCTGAATCTGTGCTTGGTGCAAAGAAACGTGGAGTACATAACATGCTAGCCATTTCAGCCTTAAAGAAAGACGGGGCTCGCTGGACAGAAAGAGGGCTAAACATAAAGGTCTCAAAAGCACAACTTCATATGTACTTAAAACCAGTAGAACCAGTACAGACTCCTTAGTTAATATTTTAGATAGATGCCGTGCGCACAAACGTGCGCAATCATCCATTCTAAAAAAACAACACATTTAAAAAATAAGGAGATTAAAAAATGATAGATGTAAATATAGCAACAATAATTGTATTTTTAATAAGCCTTGTCATATCGGGAATTATTATTTATGTCGTAACAAAAATATTTGGAGAAAAGGAAGGGTTTGGCACTGCTTTATTGACTGCCTTTATCGGCGCAATAATATATGCAGCTGCATACTATTTCCTCAAACCTGAGTTAGGATGGTTAGCATCCCTAATTGGAGGAATAGCATGGCTTATTGCTCTTGGTTTTTTGTATGGTATAGGCTGGCTGAAAGCGCTAGGTATAGCACTTATCGTATGGATTATAGCGGCTATTGTCAGCTTTGTTCTGCCAACTGTTATAGGGCCATTATAAGTAATAAATTTTGATTAAAAGAAGATGTAACAAAAGGATGTGACCTATAATAAAAATAGGAAGATTGATAACACCAAAAATGGAGGTATTTAGATGAAAAAACAAAAACATTTTGTCCTTGTTGTAGGAATTATGCTAGTAATATTGACCACAATAAGCTTAAGCGGTTGTGTTGACGAGGAAAGTAAATTTAATGGAACTTGGAGGACTTCTGATGGGGACGGAACTATGACTTTTAATAATGATAACAAGGTAACGGTGACGGGTCAACTAGGGGATTTCTCGTTAAGCGGAACCTATACGTGGGCTGTTGCAGATGGAAAAATAACATTCACTTCTGAATCCGGTGGATCGGCTGGTATTACTGTGGATTATAGATTCCCTGGCGATGATCAGCTGATACTTACAGGTTCTAGCGGTGGTTCTATCACGTTAACCAAAGCTTAGAAGGAAAAAAAATGGCAATAACATTAAATTGGGGTGCTATGGAGTTTAGGCTCGGTAATAGTATTCGTGGCAGGTTGGTTGATATTAGGTATTCTAGGGGCGATAGTATTAGCTATTATTGTCATGGTGTTAATGGGGATAATTAAAATAAAATAAGATATTTGATTTCTTGGATCTGAAAATAAGAGAGAGGATAGAATAAAAAAGGAAAATATTGAGGTGAAATCAATGAATAAAGATAGAGAATTTACGGTTTTTGAAAATGATAGGGGCTGGGGAAAGCGAAAACGACTTCAATTATTAGAAGCAGATGACTTTCGAAGAGCAACATTTACAAGAGCAGAGGGATGAGTCAACTTATTTTACCCTGAAAATTAAGACTAAGAAATCGAGATAATTGAAAGATTAAGGATGAGTATATCATCCAAATCTCTTTTTTTACCCACAACAAAACTTACATGTAAAAAATGATGGTTTTCTGCTGTTAAAAAATTAAAAAGATGCAGGGGAAGGAATTTAGGCAACAAAATACCGGTAAAATTTATGTTGTTTCCCCTATTGAATTAAAAAAGTAAGTCTTATAAGTAATCACTCTTTTTATACGATGTTTTTAGTTGGATGTGCATAATACTATGGAATGTATAGAATATAAATTAAAATCGAGAATGCGGGACTATAGTGGAGCTTAAAAATGTCGTTCAAAAGAATTCTACTAATTAAGCCATCTGGGAGACATGGTCTATCTTTTGCTTTTGATATAATCCCTACGGGACTTGAGTATATTGCAGCATATGTGGAAGATATAGTTGATGAAATCAATATTATAGATTTAGAGATGGAGCCTAAGCCGATTCAAAAAACTGTTGAAAAATATTTGAACATGCTTAAGCCAGACCTCGTTGGAATTTCAATGTCTGCAACAGAACACAGCGAAGGATTACAAATTGCAAGATTTGCAAAGAATCAAGGTATCACGACGGTTCTTGGCGGATATCACCCTACAGCAATTCCAGATGAACTGCTTTCACACTCCCAAGTAGACATCGTCGTTCGAGGTGAAGGTGAACATATAATGCATGAACTGATTGCAAAGGGGGATGCAAAATGTGTGAACGGTGTTTCTTATAAAGATGGTAAAGAAATAATTCATAATCCGGATCAAGAATTCATCGAGGATTTAGATAGTCTTCCGTTTCCAGCACGACATCTCAGACGATATACGTATCAAACGACGTTAACGCAGGATAGAAAACATGATGTGCTTACCACATCCCGGGGTTGCTGGGGTCGATGTAGTTTTTGCTGTGAACCCCACATGAGTAACAGCCATCAGCGATATCGCTCCCCGGAAAATGTGATGGAAGAAATTTTTGAAATAGTTAAATTTCATAATGAAAAACCTCTTAGCATAGAGGTTACAGATCCGCATTTTATGGGGAACCCTGAACTTGTTGAACAATTTTGCGACATACTTGCTGAATATAACTTAGATATACGATTTGGCGTAAAGGTACGACCTGACTCAATAGCGAAACATCCTGAGATTGTACGAAAAATGATTGCAGTAGGGATAGAGGGCTTTGAAATGGGTATTGAAAGTCCAAATATGAAAGATATTAATTCAACTTCTAAAGGTTTAAAGACCGATGTTCACGTTAAAGCAGTTAATAATATTAGAAAATGGGGTGGATCTGCGGGTGGTACTTTTGTTATTGGTTTACCAGAACAGACTGAAGATGAAATATTAAAATTCCCTCAGTATGCTAAAAAAATCGGGCTTACAAGTTCCGCGTATGGTATTGCTACACCATATCCAGGAACAAAATTTTATGACGAGTTAAACTCACAGGGTTTGATTTTTGAAACCGACTGGAATAAATTCGATGAAATGCATTCCGTATTCAAAACCAAACATCTGTCAAGCAAACGAACTGAAGAACTAGCATCAATATGCATGGCAAAATTCTGGACAATAGATACTTTCATCGAAAAAGAACGAATACGTAAGAGAAAATACAAGACTAAAACACCCTTAACAAAATTCATTGCTGACAGATTAGCTGAACTAACATTTTCAGTTGATGCTGGCTCTCAACTTCAAGAGGATAATTTTAGTCAGCATGCTCGAGAGGTTCTAGAAGCATCACCAGACCCTGTAATTAAAAGATATACTGAAACAGTAGGAATGCATAATGTTATAGAGATGTCCAGATTTTTAAGGTTACTTGGCGCTCAAACAATACAAGTCACCGTAAAAAATAATGGGACCCCACCTATAAGTTGGATTTTTAAAACCACAAAAGATACCGTGGAACATATTCAAGTTATCCAAGGGAAACTAAATGATAGCACAATTAATTTTAATGTAGATATACAGGATTTCCAATTAGATGGACATCGAAACCTGTCACAGATTGATAATCTTCGAATTGTTGCTAAATTACTTGCGTCAAACAACGGTATAAAACGACAGTTCAATATGATGCGGCTATTTACTGCAGGTGGTATTGAGTTTATCAAATATTTAGGTACTAAGAAACGTTTCAAATGGTTTGGATTGCGGTAACTGAAAAAAGTGAATTTTTAGCGTAAAATCGTGCAGGGGAATAACTTTTAGAAATAATGTGATTTTCTCCTGTTAAAATTATTAAAAAGATGCAGGGGAAGGGATTTGAACCCTTGGACTCCTTCGAGACAGGATATCCTATCTCACTTTATTTTTACGAACCTTTTTTTTTTTGATAGTGTAGATCTTAAGTCCTGCGCCGTTGGCCATGCTTGGCTACCCCTGCAGGTTTTCTCTCCTTTTTACGAAGATGTTCTCTTCTAATAGAACGGTGATGGCATATGGTGTGCCCGTTTTTGTATTTTGCTATCTGATACTTGAAAATTTTTGGTCCTGTTGATTTGTTTGCGGGCTGTTGATTTCTTGGTGTTTGGTGATGCTCTGTTTTGTATTTTTTTCACTCTGCTATTTTGTCACCATATCTTTAAATACAATGGGTGAGGGAGTGTATCATGCTACACGATAGCAATAACGAAACGAAGGAAACGGCATGAAGCAATTGATTGGCACCGAAAAGATAAAAAACTATATATATAATGCAGTCAAAATAAGTATTGACAAATTGGGGGTCAATATGCTTTTTTGGAGTCATAACTCTATCAACACGGCTATGCCATCACCTTGGCAACCCCTGAGTACGCCGTATATTCTTCGTTTCTCCCAAAAAAATCTTTCGGTGGTGAGTGAGATATGAAGCATCTGATTATCGGCGCAGGCGTCATTGGATCAGCAACAGGGATGTTACTTGCTGCAAACAAGGAAGATGTAGTATTTTGTGATATCAAACCAGAAACACTACTGAAACTGAAGAACCGCGGGTTCTCTGTCACAACCAAACTGGAAAGCATACAAGCAGATATCTACTGGATCTGCACCGCAGAATGGGACACCGAAGAGGCCCTCAAAAAACTTGCAGAGATTCATGATGATCCCACGATTGTCATCCGCAGCACCATGCCCGTCGGCAGCACCGAGCAGTTGATCAAAAAATACAGGCTCACCCATGTCGCCCATATGCCAGAGTTTCTCCGGCAAAAAACCGCCATTCAAGACATCTTTGACGAAGACCGCATCATCATCGGCACCCATGACGACACCATCAAAAAGACCTTACAAACTGTGTTTGCATCTGTAACCTGCCCTCTTATCTGGACCACACCAACTACCTCAGAGCTCATCAAATATGCCGCCAACTGCTGGCTTGCCACCCAAATCTCCTATTGGAATCAAATAAAAGCAGTAGCAGACAAATACAACGTCAACCCTCAGATGGTTGCCAATGCTGCCAGTCTCGACCAGCGCATCAGCACCTACGGAACCGCAATGACCGGTGATCCCTACGGAGGATTTTGTTTCCCCAAAGATATGGATGCCTTAATTAAGGCCTTTGAGGATGCAGCACTCAATCCCACGCTTCTCAACGCAGTGAAAAAAGTAAATGAGGAGATCAAAGAATCTCAAAAGAAAAAACAGAAGAGTCGATCAGCGTGAAAACCGTCTCTGTAGTGATTCCCACCTACAACCGAAAACAAGAACTGTTTCGCTCCATACAGACCGTACTTGATCAAACCTACAACGGTAAGATAGAACTCGTCATCATTGATGATTCCAAAGAATCCCTGAAACAGTCGATACAAAAAGAGTTTTCACAGCAGTTGAAAAACAAGTCACATCGAACGATCACCTACATTCACAAAGCAAAAAAAGAAGGAGCACCCCTGGCCCGAAATATCGGGATACAGAAAGCCACGGGAGAGTTCATAGCTTTTTTAGATGATGATGATGAATGGATGCCTGATAAAACAGAGAAACAAGTAGCATTTTTAGATCAGGATCCTCAGATGGGTTTGGTCATCTGTTATTCTATAGATAAGCGATTTGATCAAGAGCGGGTGAATAAAATCCCGCAAACGGTCTCTCATGAACATATTTTAAAAGCATTTAATCTATCTTCTTCTTCATCCTACCTTGTTCGAAAAGACGTATTGGAGGATCTTAATGGATTTGATATTACGCTTCCATCCGCGCAGGAATACGATCTTGCAATTCGACTATCCGAACGATATAGAGTACAGTGCGTACCAGAGGTATTAATGATTCAAAATGCAACAAAAGGACAAATATCTGAGAATTGGAATCGTAAAATCAAAGGAATTTTAGCTTTATATTCAAAACATCATCACCGGTATCGGCATCTTGGTTTTAAGGGCATGATGATGAATCACGCAAAGACTATTGGTCTGCTGAAACTGTTTTTCCTTGGGCATTTCGTTGGAAATCGCATTTATTCGTTGTTGACACCGATGAAAGAAGTCTATGAGCAATAGAGGGAGGATTATTTTGTGAAGATTTTGATGGTACTTTCCAATCCTTTTATGGTAGACCCACGTGTTCACAAAGAGGCGACCTCATTGGTTGCGGAGGGCCATGAGGTCCGCGTGATTGTCTGGGATCGCAAACAGGACTATGAGGCATCAAGTATTATTGATGGGGTCTCTGTGGTTCGAGTTCATAACACGAGACTAATGCGTGCAGCACCACATGATTTGTTTAGAAATCCGTTATGGTGGAAACAGGTACAATCGCTTGGTAAGAAGTTCTATCAGCAGGATTTTCGATTCGATGTAATCCATTGTCATGATTTAGATACGTTACAGCCCGGGGTGTGGTTGAAGCAGAAATTTGGAGTACCTTTAATTTATGATGCACATGAGATTTTTGGGTATATGGTTGCTCGTACGATGCCTTCATTGATTGCACGACAAGCATTTCGTATGGAAAAGATATTAGTAGAACAGGTAGATAGGATTATAACAGTGAATGAACCAGTAAAACACTATTTTAAAAATATAACTTCTAAACCTGTTGAAATTGTGATGAATTGTAAAGAGTTAATTAGTAAAGAATATCATCCTTCGGAAAATAAAACATTTACGCTATCCTATATTGGTGTGCTTCATAAAGGCCGGATGTTTCCTGAGATAGTGGACATTATAGGGCAAATGGCTGATATTCGTTTTGTCATTGCAGGAAAAAAAGAAAATCTCTATGCTGAGGTAAAGAAACGGTCACAAACCTATGATAATATTGTTTTTCTTGGAACAATTCCATTTAGTGAGGTTCTTCCACAGACGTTGAAATCAGATGCAGTATTATGTATGATTGATCCAACGGATAAAAACAATCGTATTGGACTTGCCAATAAACAATTTGAAGCCATGGTCTGTGGTCGCCCTATCATCTGCTCAACAGGTACGTATTCTGGTGAAATGACAACACAATTAAATTGTGGATTAGTCATTGAATACACACCAACGAGTGTACAGAAAGCTATTGAAACTCTCCGTGATGATCAGATCTTGTGTCAAACTCTTGGAAAGAACGGGTTAGATGCTGCTATCCGAGAATATCATTGGGATGTTCAGAAGAAAAAACTGCTTGCATTGTATAACACGCTTACTTGATGTGATTGATGTGAATATTTTAATGACCCTTTCAAATCCGTTTACCTCTGATCCTCGTGTGTTCAATGAAGCAAAATCTCTAGTAGATGCCGGATTTAAGGTTACTGTTCTTGCATGGGATAAAACAGGGGCTCATCCTGCTGAAGAAACCATTGAAGGGATTCGAGTAATCCGAAGTGCTAATTCTACATTTATGAATCTGCTTCCGTTTGAACTAATGCAATTACATTGGTGGTGGCGGAAAGGTTTTTCTGATGCGGTTCATCTCTTTGAGAAAAACCGTTTCGACGTTGTTCATAGCCATGATTTATCCTCTCTTCCCATTGGGGTGAAACTGAAGAAAAAATATGCGATTCCCTTGATATATGATGCGCATGAAATATTTGGATACATGCTTGAGCGTGATATTCCACAATGGGCTGCGAAGTATTATCTTAGACTTGAAAAAAAGATTATTAAAAATGTTGATAAAATTATTACAGTAAATCAGCCATTAAAGGATTATTTTACAGCAATTACAGATATACCCGTCATCATCATTATGAATTGTAAGACTGTTCATCATAAATCATATAGACCTGCTGAAAATGATCGATTTACCGTATTATTTATCGGGACAATAGGTCCACCACGTTTTCTCCTCGAGCTTGTTGAAGTGGTACAAACGCTTCCTGATGTGTACTGTATCATAGGTGGGAAAGGCCATAATACACAATATATTGAAGCATTAAAGAAAAAATGTATGCGTGTTTCTAACGCTGAGTTTATTGGAAAAGTAAAGATGGACGATGTTCTCCCCATGACAATGAAGGCTGATGCGGTAGTATGTATGACAAATCCTATGGATCCAAATAACTCTCGTGCACTTGCAAATAAACAATTTGAAGCGATGGCTTGTGGCCGCCCAATAATTTGTACCAAGAATACGTATCCAGGTACCTTTACGGAGCAACATTCGTGTGGGCTTGTAGCCAAGTATGAAACAGATGATTTGAAGAAAAAAATTATACAGCTTCGAGATTCTGATGAATTACGAGAACGACTTGGAAAAAATGCGTTGAAAGCTGCAAAGAAACAGTTTAACTGGCATGTTCAAGAGCAAAAGCTATTAGAGCTGTATATGTCCTTTGAAAGATGAATTGCTATGCAAATTCACTCAAATGAACCCTGGGTCCATTATCTCTTCCAGATTTTTGAAAAACAATACGTTTATCTCAAGGACAACGACATCAAGATATCCTATAACAAACCAAGATCTACCCCTGGAATCACTATCATTTCTGGGAATAGATGTCAAAAGACGCTTGTTTATAATGATACGGAAATTCCAATTCTGCATGCAAATGATACAGTGCCCTTAAAAGGGGAAAGTGTTGCATTCTATTCTGATGGATCTCCAGCTATTTCTTATCAAAAACAAAAAGGGATTCTTCAAATAAATGCCGATATTCTCCTGAGTAGTTATATTCTACTTTCTCGCAAAGAAGAGATGGATACTACACTAGATAGATTTGGACGATTTCGGGCAAAAAATAGTATCAATGCAGATATCAAGATGCCTCTGGTAAATGTGTATTTTCATCTCTTATATACAATCATAAACCAGTATTTTCTGTCACCTGATGAGATCTGCAAGTTCAAAACACCCTGGCCAAATAATGCACCTTATGCGGTCTGTTTAACCCATGATGTCGACAATATTTATAAATGGAATTTTCGTCGGTTCGGTTCGTATATATTCAAAAAACAACAAATACAAGAAATATGTATGTCCGTGGGGAGAAAAGAGTATTTCAATTTTGAAAAAATTATGGATCTTGAAAAATCATATAATTACTATTCTACGTTCTTTTTTTTAACCCAGAAGAGGGATTTCCGAACTCGATATAATATCAAACGACTAAAAAAACAAATTCGTTCAATCCACCACCAAGGATGGGAGGTAGCATTGCATGGTGGCTATTCATCGTACAAAGAGATATCTGATTTACATACCGAAATCAAAACTCTTGCAACTCTTCTTGGAGATAAAATCCATGGCATTCGGAATCATTACCTGAAATTCGAAGCACCAATATCATGGACTATCCAATCAAAACAAGGATTACTATATGACTCAACACTTGGGTATCCAACAAATAATGGATTCCGTTCAGGCTATTGTTTACCGTATCACCCATATGATTATCAACGATTAAAAAAGATTGACATAATTGAAATACCCATGAATATAATGGATAACACACTCTTACGGTCAGACACTCCGCTTGAAGACTTCAAAAAGTTCCTTCAATGGTTAAAAAAATTTCATGGGCTTCTCGTACTAAATTGGCATCAATGCAGATTTGATGAAAAAGATTTCCCAGATCATACAAAAGTTTATGAGAAAATATTGAGAGAGATCAAAAAAGACCAAGCATATGTTTCTTCGTGTGTTGATATTGTAAAAACTTACTTAAAATAATAACTAATCAACAAAATATCAATGCTTCAAAATATAAAGTTAATATTTACCTCAACAACTGGGCGAAGTGGAACGCGGTATTTAGCAAATATAATTAACAAAAATGCAGTAAATGCAACTGCAGAACACGATCCTTATCCTCGAGGGTATGGTAAACCAATTGTTTGGTATGATACAAATCAAAAAGATAAGTTACATAGTCTGGTTAGGAAAAAATTAAATAGAATAAACAGAGGAAATCGAATCAGAATTGATAAAGACTCATCAAGACTTTTATTAAAATCATCAAAAAACAAAAAAGAATTTGCGCTCTATGTGCCAAGAGTAATGATGTTACAATCGTATTTTCCAACTGTTGATATGAAAGAAATTTATTTAGAATCGACACATGCCTTTATTAAATCATTTGCTGAATCAATTGTTTCGCTTCATTCAGATATTAACATCATTCATCTTACAAGAGATCCATTAGAAGTTGCAAAGAGTTTTTTCAATCGTAATTCCATCCCTGGAAGAAATAATCCATACTTACTTAGTCCAGATTATAAAAAGAATCAATTACAAATTCCATTTTCAATGAATAATTTTCAGAAATGCCTCTGGTACTGGTTTGAAAGTGAGTTACGACATCAGCAATTTATTGAAAAATACCCTGATATTAAATGTTATGATATTGACATAAAAACACTCAATAATAGCGAATCACTTAGAAAATTGTTTCATTTTTTTGGAATATTATATGATGATTTTATTTTTAATGTTGATCAAAATAAAAACATTAAATCAACAGTCATATCTAAAAGTGATTTAAACGATGCAAAACAGCTTATAGATATCATACCTGATTCACTATTTGTTAAGATCAAGGATACTTATAAAATTCGTGAACGGTTATCTATAGTTACCTAAAGATCGATAAAATGATTTGAAATGAAACGAAAAAAAAAATTTCAGAATGACTCAAATGCCTGTGAAATATTTGACAACTTGGGTAACTGGATTGAGAATACAAATTGGAAAAGTTATGATGTCTGCGATATAAAAGCTCATCAGCTCTTTCTCGGTCTACAAGAAGTCAGATCGAAATGGAATTATGGAAAATATTTTACACACCCCTTTTTCATATTTGAAGAGAGATTTGCACCATTTCTTAGAAAAATACTTAGAATAAAAAAGAATATCTATTCACAAGCATTAGCTCTAATGGCTATAGGATATTTACGTGCTTATGGCAAAACAAATAATAAAAAATATTTTGAAAAATCAATAAAATGTTTAACCTGGTTGGAAAGTAATCCAATACCTGGATATTCTTCAATATGTTGGGGACAACCATATGATTGGTATTCAAGAAAATTGATATCAAAAAATACTCCTAGAGCAACGGTTACCTCACTTGCAATAACTGCATTTTTAGATGCGTATGAGTTAACAAAAGATAAACAATATCTTTCAATTGTAGAAGATGCATGTAATTTTTTTATTAATGATCTAAATCAAGATCAAGATGAGGATGGCCATATTTGTTTCAGCTATACTACAAATGATCACTTTCATGTACATAATGCAAACATGTTAGTCGCTGCCGCATTAGTTAGAACCTCCCATTATACAAAAAACAGTAGGTTTCTTGATATGGGCTCGAAGGCGCTAAATTATTCAATGAAACATCAAAATTCAGATGGCTCTTGGTATTACTGGGGGCCACCCGATAAAATTCAAAATAAGATTGATAATTACCATACTGGTTTTATCCTTGAATCTCTTCAAATCATCAAAAGATATTCAAAGAAAGCTTTTTTATATTCAACTGAAATGAAAAAAGGTATTGAATTCTATTGTAAAAATCTCTTTTCAAAAGGGATAATACCAAAAATGACATCTGATTCATTGTATCCAATTGATATTCAAAGCTGCGCGCAAAGTATTATAACACTATCAGAATTTGAATCTGATTTTGTTAAAAATTCAACGAATATTTTCAATATTTTTAAATGGACAGTTCAAAATATGTATGATTCTAAGGGATATTTCTATTATCGAATTTACAATGGTGGTTGGATTGATAAAACACCTTATCTCCGCTGGGGAGAATCATGGATGCTTCGGGCATTAAGCTATTTAATATAATGAAAGTGAAAACAACCAAAAATGATTTGGGTGACTCAAATTGAAAATATCATCAGCAATCGAATGGCATAAACAAAATAAACGTATTTTGAAAAAAATTTCAAACTTGCCAATTGAGGATAGAGGAATAGCAGATGGTGATTTCCCATATGTTCGAATTAGAAATGGGCCAATTTTCTATGGTCCACCTTCCTCCCAGATTTATAAACGTTTCTATAATCAATTATCAGAAAAAATTAAAACTCTCATACCCTGGGAATGTTTTGGAATAGCGATGAATATAATCATAAGGTATCAGGAAGCTGGATTAAAATTAGGTGGTCCAAAGAAAGAGGAACAATATGTTGTAAAGGAAGGAGACTATGTCGCTGAGATGGGAGCTTTTCGAGGGTATTATATTATGAATGTCGCACGGCGAGTAGGAGATAAAGGTAAGATAATAGCAATAGAACCTATACCAAATAACTTAGAATATTTGAAAAAAAATATTAAAGAAAATAAATTTAAAAATGTTGTAATTGTTCCGAAAGGAGTTTGGAAAGAATCAAATCGAAAACAATTTTTCCTTAAAAATAATGATATGCAATCAGCAAGTATTGATCTTGCAGATGAAGAAAAGAAGAGAATAGAATTAGAAGTGGATAGTTTGGATAACATCTTAAAAGAAAATAATGTAAATCAAATTAATTTTATGATAGTTCAATTGAACGGAGCGGAATACGAAGCTCTCCAAGGTTTAACGACAATAAATCCAAAAAATTTAGCTATCGCAGCACGCTATAATAAGAAGAATAAATCAGCTGTTGATATGATTAATGCGCTCTTGGTTAATAGAGGATATAATACAAAAATTCGTAAGAAACAATTCATATACGCCTCAAAAATTTCTTAATGTTTAGGGTTAATCATGAAAATGCAAACAATTCGAATTCCAAGCTCATTAAAATCATATTCCTTTTCATCAATTCCATCAATTACATATCTCATTCTTCAAGGTATAAAAATACATGGTTTAGGAAATATTTCTGCGATATCCTTTTATGATAAACGATTTCACGTGAATATTCACGCTAAAAAAGGATGTGCAATTGGAAAACGAGTAATCATGCGAGCACCTGTTATCATGGATGAACATGTCTATATTGATGATGAGTGTTATATCAAAGGAGGTCCTGTGAGAATTGGAAAGCACACAAATATTATGTTTCGCTCAGAGATTGTAGGACCGGTAATAATTGGGAATTTTTGTGCTATTGCAAGAAATTCAATTTTTCAGTCAGAAAATCATCTCACAACACAACCGTCTCTTCAAAGGAAATTTTATCGTTCATATTTCAATACACAACTTTCGTCATCTAAGAAAAAAGGGATCGAAGTCGGTAATGATGTTTGGATTGGAACTCAAGCAATTATATTACCAGGTATAAAAATAGGTGATGGTTCGATTATTGGAGCAGGATCTATAGTCACTAAAAATGTTGAACCATATTCGGTTGTTGCAGGAAATCCTGCAGAATTTAAAAAATGGCGTTTTACAAGAAAAATCCGGATTCAATTATTGGAATTGAAATGGTGGGAATGGAGTAATGATAGAATCATACGAAATCAGGATTTTTTCCGAAAAGATTTGACAACAATTGATGATATTACAACACTACTTAAAGAATAATCTATACTAATAATTATTTTCTTATTTCATTTTTGATATAACTAAGCATTTTCCTAATATTAAGTATATCTAAATAAAAGTCGAAATCATCTTTTGTAAACTCCTTCATAACATAGAGTATTCCAAGATAAATTAGTAAAGCGATCAACGAAAAAAAGAGAAGGTGATACCAACGCTCAATAAAAAATACATAGTTGAGGAAGTAGATACAAAGTGCCATTATTATTGCAGCAAATGCATGAAGGATAATTTTTGGATTTCCGGATATTTTTGTCACTTTCCATGCTATCCATCTGATATAAATAAATCCTGCGAAATAGGAGATGACAGTTGCTATCGCTGCACCATAGGCTCCTAATCCAAAAAGTTTGAGATTTAATTGAGAAATATCTCTCGGGATCAACAATAGATTCAAAAATACATTAAAGACCACGATTATAAGAACTCGATTTCGAGCAAGATGTGGTTTGTTCATTCCAGATAGTTTTGAAGCATATGGCCTCATTAGAGTTTCAAATAACACAAATATTGGAAGAATCTGTAAAATAATTATTGCAGGGTTATATTTTGAACTTAGCAAAATTCGAATAAACGGTTCAGCATAAACAATCATAATAGTAATAATAGGAAAAATCATCATGCTTAGATATCGTTCAGATTGTAGAACAACACCTTTGATCTTTGCAATTTCTTTTTTTGAATGCATCTCGGAAATTGTTGGCAATAACAACATTCCAACTGCGGCAACAAACATAATTAGGAATCGTGAGAGATTGAACACTGCAAAATATTGTCCAACTTCATAGGAACTCCAAAACAATTGAATAAAAACTTTATCGATATTCGTCATAATAATAAATGAAGCAGTAGCAATTGCCATTGGAAATGCAAAATGAAGATAATTTTTAAAGCAAGAATACGAAGGCCGACCGATGGGATACCCTCTGAAGAAGTAAATCGCGAACAATAAATGAAATACTTCACCAATTACATATGTTGAAGCAAGAGCAAGAGCACCAAAGCCCTGAACAGCAATAAAAACTGTTGCACCAACCCGTGCAAAATTATATGCAAGAAGCGGGAACTCACTTTTTGCAATTTCTTTTTTCGCACGGTATGTCGTAATCATCGATTGAGTTAGAATTGATAATACAAAATATACAAGCATAATATAGATAACCTGTTCATAATACGGAGATTCAAATCCTCTGTTTAAAACAAATCGCCAAAAAACAATGGCAAGAATTACCATTGCGGCCATGAATCCTGCAAGAGCAATTTTGGTTGCCATAAATGTACCAATACACGTTTTCAGATCTTTTCCTTCAGAAATTCTTTTCACATGTGCGCTGTTAAATCCGAGCTGTCCGAAGATAACAAAAAGAGAGACAAAACCATACGCAAATCCAACAACACCGTATTCTGCTGGATCCATAAATGTTGCAATAAACTTAAGACCAATATAGCCAAGAATGCCATTGAGAATCTGCAAAAGAATGATAAGCGTTGATTTTCGGGCGATCATCAACAATGGTAAGAAAAAATAGGTATTAAACATGACGTATTTGCGTTCTTCTCCTCTTTAGCATCCATATGAAATATTTAATAATGGTTGTTTCATACCACCTCAAGATATGTCTAAGAAAATCGCTGTTATTGGCATGGGATATGTTGGCATTCCCGCTGCTGCTCTTTTTGCCGATGTAGAAGGTTTCACCGTTATTGGTATTCAACGACGCTCCAAGCGATCTGGATGGAAAATCGACTATCTTAATGAAGGGAAAAACCCGATCGGGGGAAATGAACCGGGTCTTTCTGAACTCATACAAAAGGTTCATAAGAAAGGCACATTTCATGTCACAGATGACTATGCAGAATGCAAAGATGCAGATGTGATTTTGATAGACGTTCAGACACCTACTGATGAACAGGGTGTACCCCGGTATGAGTCGCTTCGTGAGGTCAGCAAACAGGTGGGAAAACAGATGAAAAAAGATGTTCTCATCTGTATCGAGTCGACGGTTGCCCCGGGTACAACAGAGTTTATTGTCAAACCTATCATTGAGAGGGAATCCGGCATGCAGGCGGGTTCTGATTTTTCCCTTGTGTTTTCCTATGAACGGGTGATGGTCGGAAGACTTCTGAAAAATATTATTCATCTCCCCCGGATTGTAGGGGGTATTGATGAACAGAGTACCAAGCGTGGCGTGGAACTCTATAAGCATATCGTTAAGGCGTCCATTCATCCCACCACTGCCCTTACCGCAGAGGTTGCAAAGGTGGTGGAAAACACCTATCGTGATGTCAACATTGCCTTTGCAAACGAGGTGGCGTTGATGTGTGAAAGCTTGGGCGTCGATGCCTACATGGTTCGCGAATTGGTAAACACGCTGCCGAATGATCCTTCTAATCCTGCCTCCAACCCTGTGCGTAATATGCATTTTCCAGGTGCTGGTGTGGGCGGTCATTGTCTGCCTAAGGACCCCTGGTTGTTTAAATACGGGGTGGACACCTATGGGAAGTTTCCGGTTGACCCGCATGTTATTGTGCACAGTAGAAAGTTGAATATGATGATGCCGCTGCATACAGCAGCTCTTCTTGAAGAGGCCCTCAAAGAAAGGGATGTTCCGTTGTCTGGGGCAAAAATTGCGATTCTTGGTGTGGCCTTTCTTGAAAATAGTGATGACACCCGAAATACCCCCTCAAAACCATTATATGAGCATCTACAAGAGAAGGGGGCACTTCCAGTGTTACATGATCCCTATGTGCGTGAGTATGAACTACCATTCACCAAAGACTTTGCTGAAGCAGTAGCTGATGCAGATGCCCTTATTTTAGTGACCAAACATAAAGACTACCTGAATCTCAATTTTGCTGATCTTAAGAAAACGATGCGTACGCCTATTTTTATCGATGGAAGAAATGTCTACAACCGCAGTCAGCTCACCAAGCACGGATTTCTCTATAAAGGCGTCGGTAAACCTCGTCACTGAAAGCAACTGACTATGGTTTGTAGATCCGATTCAGAAACACCGGGATGCACCGGAAGTGACAGGACCTGTGTGCATAACTGCTCAGAAATGCGTAGCTCAGGATGCCCATATTGTTTCAAATGAGGATACTGATGAAGCGCCTTTGGGTAGTAGATGCCAAAGCCAACCTTGTTCTTCTGTAGGTGTTCAATGATTCTGCTTCGATGCTGACATGTAATTGTATACTGATGATACACATGCTCTGCCCCAGCACGGACAACGGGTGTTTGAATTCCTTCAATTCCGGCTAACTGCTTATCAAAAAAGGCTGCATTTCGCTGTCGTTTTTTGTTAAACTCAGGAAGTTTTTTCAGCTGCGCAAGACCAATTGCGGCGGCAATATCAGTCATCCGGTAATTAAAACCCAGAAACCCGTGTTCATAGCCGGTCTTGGTCTTCAGGCGACCATGATTTCGAAGAGACACCACTTTTTCTGCAAGCTCGGAATCATTAGTAGTGATCATACCACCCTCACCGGTGGTCATATTTTTTGTTGGGTAAAAGGAGAAACATTCTGCATCACCAAAGCAGCCAACATAGGTTCCATACAGCCGTGCCCCATGTGCCTGGGCGGCATCACCGACCACTGCAAGGTTATGGGCTTCACCGAGTTCAAGAAGGGGTTTCATATCAGCTGGCTGCCCATACAGATGTACCGGCATCAGTGCCTTGGTCCGCTCTGAAATCAGCTTTTTTGCATGCTCTGGATTCATGGTAAAGGTCTCCGGTTCGACATCACAAAAAACAGGATGGGCATCACACATAAGCACTGCATTAGCACTGGCGATAAATGAAAAACTGGGGACAATGACTTCGTCACCCGGCTGTACTCCGACACCAAGAAGTTTCAGATGAAGAGCGGTGGTTCCACTGGTTGTGGCAATAGCATGTTTCGCTCCGATAAATCGGGCAAAGGCAGCTTCAAACTCGGCAACACGGGGTCCACAGGCGATCATCCCTGACTGGAGTACCTCCGAGACTAACTGTTGTTCTTCTCTGCCAATCTGTGGCTGTGCGATCGGAATCATCTTATTGCACCTTCTCTGCAATCATTTTAGAAATAGATATCTCACGTTTGCAGCTGGAGCAATGATACCGCATACAATCATCCACACAGGTTCCCTTAGTGAGTGTCTCACCGCATTCGCAGACAAACCCGCGCAGACATGCAGGATTTCCATAGACCAGTCCATAATCGGGTACATCCTCAGTGACCACCGCACCGGCGCCCACCAGGGCAAATCGCCCAATGGTAACCCCTGCGATAATGGTTGCATTTGCACCCACGGAGGCACCCTGTTTCACCAGTGTTTTACAAAGACGGCTTTCATCCCAGAGGGATGCGCGGGGGTGAATATCATTGGTGAAACAGACATGCGGACCGATAAACACATCATCCTCTATGCGTACCCCATGATAGATGCTGGCAAAGTTCTGGACCTTACAGTTATCACCAATGGATACCTCATAGTCCACAAACACATCCTTTCCAATCACACAATTCTTCCCAATGGTTGCCTGTTTGCGGATCTGCGCGAAATGCCATACCTTGGTGTTCTCGCCAAGGGTTGCTCCTTTTTCAACATATGCTGATTCATGAATCATTCTATGGTGACCTCCTGTTTTTCATGATATGATTTGGTTGCTGCCTGTGCTATTTGTAATGCTCTCATTCCATCCTGTCCGGTAGCAAGGGCTGGTTTTTTTTGGGTTATTGCATGTGCAAAATCAGCGATCTCATTTTTCAACGGCTCCCGTTTTTCCAATGCGACCTCGTTGATGTTATAGGAGATCGGAACCTGATAAAGATCCATTTCGTTTACATCTTTATAGGATGAAGAGGACACCGTGACGCTCTGGTTCATATAGTCTGCTTCGACAAAGGCCTGTGAGCAGGTGAGAAAGAGTTTGCGAATACGCATGGGTGTCAGCCAGTTCATTTCAAGCACTCCAGATAGCCCGTTTTTAAAGTTGAGAAGAATCGTTGCGTAGTCCTCATGATGGATGGTTTCGGTGAATTGTCCGCCACGGGCATACACGGAGATCACCTCTCCGGCGAGGTAGCGCATGACATCGATGTCATGCACACCGAAGTCTAAAATCACGCCGACATCTCTGATTCGTCCGGGGAAGTTACTGACTCGTTTAGAGGCAATGGTGATGAGATCGCCGAACTGATTAGCGGAAAGTGCTTCTTTGACAAATCCTACAGTGGGGTTATGCCGTTCGATATGGCCGACGGCAAGTACCAGTTCCTGGTCGTTTGCCTGCTGGGTGAGATGCTTTGCATGCTCAACGGTATCACAGATTGGTTTTTCCACCAGCACATGAAGCCCACGGCTGAGGCAGTCTTCGGCGATCGGGTAATGGGTAACGGTGGGTGTTGCAATAATGACGGCATCCACGTGACGGGTAAGATCTTGGTAGGAGTCATAGGCGGCGACGCCGAGACGGTTGGCAATCACCCGGGCGGTTTCTTTGTTTTCATCAAAGATTCCGGCGAGTTCTACTTCATCAAGTTCGGTGCAGACTCGGGCATGGTTTTTTCCCATGGAGCCGGTTCCGATGACGCCGATTCGTATCATTGTATCGCAGCGTAATCTTCTTGTGGTATATGATTGTTTTTCTTCGCAGCACGAAATAACGATTTTTCCCGACGTTTTTTAATAAAAAAAGATACATTTATAAGGAAATAATATATTTTGGTGAATAATTTGAGTGAGAGATTGACCGGAAAGATTATTACTATGTAAGAAAATATCTGGTCTAGTAAGGTAGTAAGGTGAATTGAGTGAGGAGATGAATGATGAAGATCGAAACCATTGATGAGATGGTCTCATCTCAGTCGAAAACGGTGGATTTTGAGGAGCTGCAGTCCTTATTTCAGCAGAAACTTGATTTGTTATGTGAGCAGGATGGCTCGGTTGCGTTGCTGGATTATGAAAATATTCGGCATTCTGCACAGATTGAGTTGTTATGTGAGTTGATGCCGTCGCTTCGAAAAACTATTGAGGAACGGCTGTCGTCTGAGATTGTACAGTAATGTGTATAATCTAATCTGTGCGTGAGATCGCCGGTAAAAGACGAAGGGTTGCAAACAGGCACGATTTGTCGCAATTTTTTTTTTCATTCTCCACTTTTAAACGGGGGCCTCATCGTTTTTCAATCGTGCTGTTTGCGATAGTCGTTTTGTACGTTCTAAGGGTCTCTAATCCCCTGTCTTGTTACTTGTTATCACCCTACAGATAGTATATTAGTTGATATTATTATTTATATCTTTCCATAAAAAATGTCGTTTTCTGTACATTGAGGGGAAATCTTTATATAGATAAATTAATATTTTCAAATAAGGATAAAAAGAAGCGGGGGCCTCTTCTCCAAATTTGAAACTTGTCATTCTTTTCTCCCTCCCCTTATTCAAATCCCCGCTTCTATAACTCCATATCTTTTCCTCACATATCGATAATACCTTCCAAAATGAGATGATAAAAAAAATTGAAAACGAAAAGAAAAAGCAAATGAGAGAGTATTACCCCCTGATTTTTTTTTGTCCTTTTTCGTACTCTCTCAAAACAATATAATAAGTATTCATCAATCTATATAAAATTTATGAAATAGAAAATAGAAAGAACCTTGAATTAAACACAAAAAAGCAATAAATGACTAAAATATGTCAAAATGAACAAAAAAGACACATGAAAACCCTAAAAAAATATAAATTCACACAAAAAAGATAGAATTCTCTCCATAAAACATACACCGTAAAAGAAATATTTATATACAAGTATGTTCATAAATTTTCTTAGAAGCGGGGTGTGTTCTTTTTCCAGAAGAAAAAAAACTTTCATTCTCTAATTACCCCTTCCCTGCTTCTACGTAGGACACCCTCATTCTTCAATCTAGCATTATTGGACAGAATATCAACAGTGGTAGATCATACAACTAAAAACGAACAAAAATACCATACAAAAGTTTTTATAGATAATCTATTTTATTTTACAATAGGGGACGATATGGTGAAACCATCTTATCTCAACACCGTTGGCACTACGCTTCTATGTTGTATACTCCTTTTTGTTGCGTTTCAGCCACTCACCATTCAGACGATACCTGCATCACAACCAACAGAAACACTTAGCCTTCGCTACACCTTTGACAAACCACATCTCACCCAAACCACCATTGAAAATACCACCTATCATACCCTTTCCATGCCTCACACCTCTTTATATGGGCAACTCGGTGAACCCGCGCTTCCCGCACGAGGCGCCTACATCCTCCTGCCACCACACACTACCGTACAAACCATCACGGTCACCCCTGGATCTGAACATAGGTATACCTCTCCAATCACCCCCACACCTGTTGAAACACCCCACCCGTTTTCACTGCCCCCTCAAAGCAGCCACCACCTCCCCGTCGATGAAAAAACCACTCATACCCTTGACACTGCCCAGAATTCATACTACACCACCGTAGGCACCTACATCTATCGAGGATACTACATCCTCATCCTTGTTCTTCATCCTCAACGGTATGATCCAACAACCAAAACACTCACCTACACCTCCACCCTCACTGTCAAAGTCACCGTGCAACCAGACTCCAACTTTGAAGCATCCCTCTACCGAGGCGTCTCCCATGACGAACAGCGAGTGCAAACCCTTGTTGATAATCCTGCTCTTATCACCCGCTATGCACAAATATGCCCCCAGAAAACAACAGAAGAACAATCAACCTATGTTATTCTCACCACCAAGTCGTTACAATCTGCCTTTATCCCTTTACACGAAGATAATGAACTAATGGGCATCCCAACCAGCATCATCACCCTGGAAGACCTTGACGATACCACCCCCGAATCTATTCGCTCCTATCTCAGAAACGCCTATCTTTCCCAAGGCGCTGAATACATTCTTCTTGGCGGAGACGTAGACCAGATACCTACCCAAAAACTCTGGGTGGAACCCTGGGCCAACTCAGGCTACGCGCGAAACATACCTGCTGACATGTTCTACGGATGCCTTGATGGCACCTTTAACTATGATGGTGACACCCGCTGGGGAGAACCCACCGATGGAGACAACGGCGGAGATGTCGATCTTTTAGCAGAACTGTACATCGGACGTGCCAGTGTCAGCACCCTTGCTGAAGCACGCATCTTTGTTGAAAAAACAATCAACTACCGCTGCTACATGGGAGATCATCTTAAAAAAATCACCCTGGTCGGTGAAAAGCTCTGGTCCAACCCCAACACATGGGGTGGTAACTATATGGATGAACTCATTAATGGATCAACTGCACACGGCTACACAACGGTTGGTATTCCACCGGACAACTATACCATTGAAAAACTCTATGATAAAACCGAACCATGGGCCTATACCGAGATAAAACAGCGCATCAACGACAACCTACACATCATCCACCATCTCGGACACTCCGACTACCGATACAACATGAAACTACGTACCCGTGACGTCTCAGAGCTCACCAACGAGAAAGCCTGCTTCATCTACTCCCAAGGCTGCAACGCAGGAGGCTTTGACACATCCGACTGCATCGCAGAACATTTCACCATTCGAACCCTGCAAGGCGCTGTGGCAGTGATTATGAACGCCCGATATGGCTGGGGGGTGAAAGGCTCCACCAACGGACCCTCACAACACTTCCACCGAGAATTTGTTGATGCCCTGTACGGCGAACACATCCCCACAATCGCCATGGCAAACCAGGATTCCAAAGAAGACAACCTCTGGCGCATCAATGACCCCTGTATGCGCTGGTGTACCTACCAATTAAATGTCCTTGGAGATCCCATGATGAGTTTCTCTGAACAATACACTCCCACAACCTTTGACATCCAAGACATCACAAGCGGGTTCGGCTCTATTACTCTTACTGTTAAAAACACCGGTGAAGTAGATGCACGGATGATCACCTGGGATATGGACATCACCGGAGGCCTCAGTGGGCGGCTTGATATCCTCGTCGACCGCTTCTTTGTCACCACAAAAGGAACCATTCGCCCTGTTCCTGTCAACACGGTGAAAAATGCAACGCTAAAACCCCTTTTTGCTTTCGGAAAAATTACCATCGCCCTTACCACAGAAATACCAACTGTTCAAACCATAACTAAAACGATTCATGCACGAGGTCTTGGATTCTACATTATCATCGAAGACGTGCAATAACCAAATCACCACATACCTCTTTTTTTTTAAAAAGTAAAGAAGTGAATAAAAAAATCGAGAATAAAATAGATGTATCGATTAAAATACGGTGGTCGTCCAATGCTATATGGTCCTCTGCGTATGCTCCAGTAGCATTCAAAAAAAAGAGTACAGATGACAACTTCAAATGGTAATTGTGTCTATCAAGGATACAGAACCATATAAAATGCGGACGCCGGGACTCGAACCCGGGCAGAGGGCTTGGAAGGCCCTAATCATAACCGCTAGATCACATCCGCAAATACCAAAGTACACCACCAAATACCCTTTTTGTTTTTCAAGTTTCCTATCTTATCATCAAATTCTATAGGATTATAACAATAAAAACTATCATAAAAAATAAAAATATTAAAAAATATTATTAATTTATAAATTATCACAAAAAATAATAATTAAAAACACAAAAGTAAAAAATTCTGTGCACAACTGCTGGGAGTTTCACCACTGCCCTATCGATATTCGCACGCACTGTACCGCCCACCGCCTCCAAACCGGGGATGCCTGTTGGATCCATTTTGACCTCCGCCAAGGAGGCCCTAATACTAAGGCTTCTGGGGGCTGCTACACCTGCCCCTGGTTTATCAAACAAACAAAAATCCACACCAAAACTATCCAAAAATAAAACATTACGTGGCTATCCCTGATCGATGCTCTGTGAGATAAAACTCCGCAGTTCAGAACGACTAAACGGTTTTTCTAAAAACTTAGATATATCATGATCAAGTGATGTATCAACGGTTTTCAACAAAAACAACCCCTTTGCCTCACCACCAGGCATCAGTGTATCAATCAACACCACATCAACAGAACCCTGCTCAAGCACCGATAACGCCTCCCGACTATCCGACGCCTCCAACACCGAGACCGCCTCTTCCTCTAGATACTCCTTAATCAACTGGCGTACCTGCATTTTTGCATCAACCACTAACACCGTCTTCATTGCAGATACTACAACAGAGAACAGTATCATAAACATTTCCACCACATCTCCAAAAGCTTAATAACATCTCCAAGGGTTACTCCACTGCATCATGCTGGACCGGGACAACGCCCTACAACTTGTACACAAATATCTTACAAACAAAAATCTCATTAAACACAGCCTCGCCGTCGAAGCAATCATGAAACACACCGCACACCACCTACACGAAGACGAAGCCCTCTACGCCCTCACAGGCCTCCTCCATGACATCGACTACGAATACACAAAAAACACCCCTGAAAAACATGCACTTCACACCGTAGAAATCCTCGAAGGAATGGTTCCTGAAAACGTAACCAACGCCATTCTCGCACACAACTACCAACACACCATGCACGTTCCCCAAACCGCACTTGACAAAGCACTCATCGCCGCCGACGCCATCTCTGGCCTCATCATCGCAACCGCCCTTATCATTTCCACAAAAAAAATTGCCGATGTCAAAGAAAGCACCCTTCACAATAAATACAACGACACTTCCTTTGCCCGCGGCTGCAACCGAAAACGCATTGAACTCTGCGAAGATTTAGACATACCAAAAGACCAGTTTCTCACCCTCAGTCTCACCGCCATGCAAGAAATCGCCGCAGATCTCGGTCTGTAAAAAAAAAAACAGTGAAGATGCCCTTTGAACCCCTATGGTGACCACATGGTAGCATACAACCGTCAAAAAAACCAAAAAAACGAATCTGAAGAATACATCAGATTAAAACTTCCCAAAAAAAACAAAAACGAACTTTTCGCCATCGCCGACCAACTCATGGGCGGCAGCCGCATCCGCGTTATTTGCGAAGATGGCAAATCACGACTCGCCCGCATCCCAGGCAAAATGAAACGACGCGCCCGGGTACGACAAGGCGATCTCTGCATCATCAAACCCTGGGACATCCAAGACGAGAAAGCCGATATTGTTTACCGGTACAACCGCACCCAGGCCATCACCCTCAGCAGACGCAAACTCATCCCTGAGGATCTGGATGTCTACTAATGAGTTTCTTCCCAAAAAAATTTTAAAAAAACTAGACTATCAAACCCAACGATTAATCGATCGGACGGGTTCGGATCGAAAAACACTCGATCAAGTCTTTGACAAACCGACCCTCCTTTTACTTGGAAAATTCATCTCCAACGGCGTCATCGACTACGTCGACTTCCCCATCAGCACCGGCAAAGAAGCAAACGTTTTCCGCTGTGTCACACCTGATAATACATTTCTTGCAATGAAGATTTTCCGCATTGACACCCTCACCTTCAAACACATCAACAAATACCTCGTCGGTGACCCCCGCTTCAAACATAACATAACAAGCAGACGAAGCATCATCTTTGAGTGGACCAAAAAAGAATACCGCAATCTCACCGAAATGCAGAGCGCAGGCATCCGCGTTCCCCGTCCCCTTAGCAAACGAAACAACATCCTGCTTATGGAATATATCGGCACCAAAAACAAACCCGCACCACAACTGAAAGATGTAGTACTAAAAGATCCAGCAAAGGTGCTTAACGAACTCATCACCTTCATTAAAAAAATGTATACACAAGCAGGTCTCATCCACGCCGATCTCAGCGCCTACAACATCCTTTACCACAAAAACAAACCATACCTCATCGACGTCGGACAAAGCGTCCTCCTCGAACACCCCAATGCATCTGACTATCTCAAACGAGATATCGATAATCTCCTCACCTATTTCTCCAAATACAACATCAAAAAAGACAAGGAAAAACTTTACCAATCAGTTCTGAAATCCAGGAAAGCCAAATGAAATACATAAAAATACCCAAAGAACGCGTTGCCGTACTCATTGGAAAAAAAGGAAAAATCAAACACTACATCGAACAACACAGCCGCACCATTCTAGAAATCGACTCCGACGCAGGAGAAGTCATCATCGATGATCATCAAACAGACAATCCCCTTGCAAGCCTGAAAACCCTTGATATCGTTCGTGCGATCGGCCGCGGATTTTCCCCAACACATGCCTTTACGCTCTTCAAGGAAAACGCAGAACTCTTCATCTTCGATCTCCACGACTACGTAGGAAAAAAAGAAAACCACGTCCGACGGGTAAAAAGCCGCGTCATAGGAAGAAACGGCAAAACAAAACGCGTCATCGAAGACCTCACCGACTCCTCCATCTCAGTGTACGGTCACACCATTGGCATCATCGCCAATTTTGAATCCATGGATGTCGCAAAAAAAGCAATTGAAATGATACTCACCGGAAGCAAACAACCCACCGTGTATCGCTATGCGGAACGAGAGATGAAAAAACTTCGACTCGGGTTATAAAACAAAAGAATACTCTTTTTTTAAAAAAAAAAATCACTGCATCTTCAGGAATATGATAACCCAAACTTTTAAGAAAAAACAATCCTTGCTACTCAGGAATCGCTATGCAAGATGACCTTTCCACTCTCGGCGTCATTCCTTCTGATCGAAAAAAACTAGAAAACATGGGTATCATCAAACTTGAACAAATCGCTATCATGTCTGTTGCCTCCCTCGGCATGGGCAGCAGTAAAGGAACCATGTTGATCCAAAGAGCACGCAATATCTTGGCAAATAAAAACATCAAAGAAATCAATGTCGTCAACGAAGATACTATTGAAATCACCGTGATAAACCACAATCGAGCCGTGGTAAAATCAGTCCTCAACGCATTGGATGTCTTTGCTGTTGGATGGGGTAATGCAGCACTCAAAAAAGAAGAAAACACACTTGTTCTCACTAGAAAATCAAAAAAATTTGATAAAGTCATACAAAAAGCAGAAGCACTGCAAGAAATCGTTGAAGTCAAACAAATCGAAGAACGAGAAAAAGAAGGCATCTATCTTCCAAAAGAAGAACTCATAGAATTTGCCCAAAAACGTGGATTCAAAGGATTCTGGGAAAATGTCTTTCAGGAAATCCACGGCAACGACATCATGAAAAAAATCATTACCACCAGTCTTTTTTCCACCTTCGATGAACCAGTTCATAGCCTTATTATCGGTGAGCCGGGTAGCAGCAAAACCATGGCAAAAGAAATCATCAGCGATCAATTCACCGACATCACCAACATCGGCGCAAATACCACCCGCTCAGGCCTTGTCTGCCATCTGGGAACCGGTGATTTGGGAGCCCTACCACATTCCAACCGAAAAATCGTACTCGTCGATGAATTTGACAAAATCCCAAACGAAGATATCGAATACTGCTACGAGCTCCTCTCCAACGGAAAATGCAGCGTTCATAGTGCAAAACTGCATCAAAACATTGAAACTCATTTCATCATGATCGCCTTTGCAAACCCAAAAACCAAAGTGTTTTCAAAACAAGCAATGAAAGACATTGGATTATCACCACTGCTTATCAGTCGCTGTGCACTCGTCGTCAAAGTACAAAATATCGATCGGGAGGACCGCATCAATCTCTTCAAAAAGAAGTTTTTTGGAGAAAGCGAAATCCATCAAAAACATCAGTATTATGATCAATGGGTCAAACTTGCCCGAAAACACGTACCCGATATCACCGCAAGTAAAAAGGCAGTTGACCGCTACATCCACGACGTCAATGACATCGTTGAGGATTATTATACTACCACGCTCCGCCGTGATCTTCGTATGGCAGATTATCTACGGCGAATCCCCTTTGCGATTGCCCGTGCAGGTTTTTCTCCTGTTGATGATACCGTCATCCAGGAGGCAAGCCGAATCATTACTGATTCCATACAAACATGGAATGAATAATAGGAGAAAATGAGATATGATACCTTCAGTCGACATCAAAGAAGTGGTCACCATCATCTCTGATTTTATCACAACCTATGTGCAACAATCAAAGACAAAAGGAGTCATCATTGGACTATCTGGAGGTATCGATTCTGCAGTTGCTGCCATACTCTGCCAACAATGTCTTGGCACTAAAAGGATGAAGTGTTTATTTTTACCGGAAAAAACCACACCAGCACTTGATATCAAACATGTAAAAACACTCGAAAAAAGATATGCTCTTTCCGTTCTAAACAAGGATATATCTTCCTTAGTTCAGGCCGCTGAGGACAATTGTGTCGTCAAACCCGATGCTATCGCCCTTTCCAATATTAAAGCACGTCTTCGGATGATTCTGTTGTATGAACATGCAAATATGACGAATCGTTTGGTCTGTGGAACATCAAATAAATCTGAACTATTAATCGGGTATTTTACAAAATATGGTGATGGTGGATCTGATATCCTTCCTCTTGGCGATGTGTATAAAACACATATCTATCAAATCGCAGAATATCTGAAAATCTCTTCAGAGATCATAAAAAAATCTCCTTGCGCTGGTCTTCAAAATGATCAGACCGATGAGGCGGATATTGGATTGTGCTATGAAACGTTGGATAGTATTTTGTATGGGTTAGAGCGTATGCAGTCTATTGAAACAATTGCCACACAGGCACAGGTTTCCACAAAAGAGGTACTCCGCATTCAACAGATGCGAAAAAACTCTCAACATAAGAGACGGCGTCCATTGATTCCAAAAATTGGATTGCGTACACCTGGCATTGATTGGCGGTCGCCTGTTCAGGAAGGATAATTTTATTTTAGTCAAACTGAAATGGTTTTCCCGTGATTTTTTCGTAGGCTTCCTGATATTTTTTCTGTGTCTCCGTAACTATTTCTTTTGGGAGGGTGGGTGGTGTTGAATTTTTATCCCATCCTGTGCTACTGAGATAATCTCGAACATATTGCTTGTCAAAGCTTGGTTGCGATTGACCTGGTTGGTAGGTGTCAGCAGGCCAAAACCGGCTGCTATCAGGGGTGAGCAGTTCATCGATGATAATGATGTCCTCATTATAAACCCCGAATTCAAATTTGGTGTCCGCGATAAGTATTCCCTTTGTTTTTGCATATTCACGTGCAGTGGTATAGAGCTGCAAGCTGTAGTCTTTGAGTGTTTCTGCAACATCTGTACCTACGTGTTTTTTCATTTCGTCGTAGGAGATGTTGATATCATGGCCGGTTTCTGCTTTCGTTGAGGGGGTAAACAGTGGTTCGTGGAATTGATCAGATTCGTGCAGTCCTTTTGGTAGGCTGATACCGCAGACGGTGCCATCCTTTTGATAGGATTTCCAGGCTGATCCGGAGAGATACCCGCGGACAATACATTCAATCGGGATGACCTTTGTTTTTTTGACAAGCATACTACGATGACGAAGCAGATCGGCATGAGCTTGAAGTGATGAGGGATACTCGTGGACATTGGTGGTGATACAATGATTGGGTATCTTGTTTTGTGTGTAGTCAAACCAGAATTTTGAGAGTTGGGTAAGACAAATTCCTTTGCTTGGTATGGGGGTGGGTAATACCCAGTCAAAGGCAGAGATGCGATCGGTGGTAATAAGAAGCAGTTTGTCATCTAATTCGTAGATATCTCGTACTTTTCCCTTGCTTATTTGTTTGATGGGTAGTTTTGAGTCAATAACATTTTCTGTAGCCATAGGTGTTGTTCCTCCCCAAGAGGATACGTATGATTTTTTTTTTTAGTGAATCGCAGCGCCAGATTTGACGGGGCGATCTGACCGTAGGATATTTGTCTTTGTTTTAAGTGGTTTTCCTTTATAGGTGGCTTGTTGTTTTTCGTTTATGGTCATTGTTACTTTGAGAAAGTCATCAAATTCAAGCATCGGGGTGGGCTCTCGGGGGATGTCGGCGCAGGTGACTTCTGAACCCGGTGTGGCATCACCAGGGTTCAGCAGAGAGACGACGCCGGTGTTATCTTCAGCGGCAAGCAGCATTCCTTTTGATTCGATGCCACGAATTTTCGCTGGTTTTAAGTTAAGGACGATCACAATTGATTTGTTTGTGAGTTCCTCAGGTGTGTAGTACGGTTTCATACCTGCAACAATGCGTCGTTTTCCCATAGGTCCAAGGTTGAGATTCAGAATGTAAAGTTTATCTGCCTGAGGGTGATTTTTGACTTGTTCTATGCGGGCGACACGTAAGTCGAGATGGGAGAAGGGATCTGCATCAGGGATGATTTCTTTTATATCAAGTTTCTTAAACAGCGGCTGCGGTTTTTTCAGTGGTGTGTCTATGCAAAGGTCTTCGATAGCCTGATCCCATGTTTTCAATGGGTGGTTATGGCCAAGCAGACTCCAGAGTTGTTCTGAGGAAAAGGGAAGGTAGGGATGGGTGATGACCGCAAGGGCCTTAACGATCTTCAGGCAAATATTTAGCACGGTTTTACAGCGATTTTCGTCGTTTTTAATAAGCACCCAGGGCTGATTTTTATCAAAGTAGTAGTTCCCATATTGGGCAAGATTCATCGCCTCACGCAGCCCCTTTTTAAAAGAGCATGCTTCGAGAGCGTCAGCTACCTTGTTTTCGGCCTCTTTGATTTTCTGCAATGCCTGCTGATCAAGTCGTGTTAGCGTGCCTTGTGAGGGGATGTGACCGATATTTTTGCTGGTAAAGGTGAGCACACGATGGATGAAGTTTCCATAGGTGCCCACCAGTTCATCATTGTTTTTTGCAACAAAATCCTGCCAGAGCCAATTGGAATCACGGCTCTCTGGCATATTAATAGAAAGATAATATCGGATGGCATCGGCGTCAAACTGCTTCATAATATCGGGCACCCAGATGGCAAGGTTTCTGCTTTTGGAAAACTGCTCACCACTCAGACAGAGATACTCATTTGCTGGGATATTGTACGGAAGCTGCAAGGATTCATTATAGCCCATCAGAATCGACGGCCAGATAATTGAATGAAATGGGATGTTGTCTTTTGCCAAAAAATAGTAGTGGCGGGCGTCTTTGTTTTTCCACCAATGCTCCCACCGAGACGGATCCCCGGTGCGTTGCGCCCATTCTTTACTGGCCGAAAGATACCCGATCACCGCATCAAACCATACATAGATGCGTTTATCCTCATAGCCCTCAACAGGGATAGGTATTCCCCAGGAGATATCGCGGGTGATCGCCCGGTCTTTCAGTCCATCCTTCAACCAGTTATTAGTAAACTTCAGCACATTTGGCTTCCAATGGGTTTTATCCGAAAGCCAAGACAGCAGCTTTTCTTCAAATCTGCTCAACGCAAAATACAGATGATCAGTCTGCTTCAACATTGGTGTTTCACCACACAGCTTACAATGGACCTCTTCTAACTCAGCGGGTTCTAAAAGGCATCCACACTGGTCACATTGATCACCACGAGCATGAGCTGATTGACACTCCGGACAGATAGCCTCTACATACCGATCCGGGAGAAATCGATCACAGGTAGCACAATAAAATGCTTCCACTGTTTTTTTGTACACATACTCTTTTTCATACAACGTTTTAAAAATATCTTGAGTTACCTCGCTGTGATTCTCCGTAGTCGTTCGAGTAAATAAATCAAACGAGATTCCCAACTGCTCCATGTTATCGGTGTGTTCTTTATTATATCGATCCACTACCGCTTGAGGAGTGGTAGTGTGTTGTTCTGCAGTAATCGTAATCGGCGTACCATGCTCATCACTCCCAGAAACCATGAGCACATCACGGCCCATCAACCGGTTAAACCGCGCAAAAATATCTGCGGGAAGATAACACCCCGCAATATGCCCGAGATGCAATGACCCATTGGCATACGGCCAGGCAACGCCAATATAAATTACATCACTCATAGAAAATCGAAACACAGAATAAAGAGCACAACATTTAAATATGCCGCAAAACTTGTATCATACACAATTAGAATACATCAACTTCCTGAAAGGAAATCGCACTTCATCATGTACTCTCTACATTTGAGATTTACATACCTTTACTCCTATAAAAAAACTCCAAACAAAGAGCTACAAAAAAGGAGTTTCACCCCAAATACAAAGAAGCAGCAAACGGGTGCTTTTTTTTCAGAAAGTTGATGGAAAACAAAATAATGAGGTGAACATTTATGGTTATCGATCCATCAACTACCAAATATCTTATTAAAGCAAAAATTAGGGCAGACGGTATCATCGAAAAATCTGATGTTGTCGGCGCCATCTTCGGACAAACCGAGGGACTTCTTGGTGACGAACTAGACCTTCGTGAGCTGCAACGATCCGCCCGAGTGGGACGAATCGAAGTCGAACTCGAATCCAAATCTGGCAAAAGCGAAGGAACCATCACTCTTCCCGCCTCTCTTGACAAGGTAGAGACGGTGATTCTTGCAGCCGCCTTCGAAAGCATCGACCGTGTCGGCCCCTGCAAAGCATCCATCAGAATCGACGAAGTTGAAGATGTACGCGTCTCTCGACGAAAACAAGTCATCGACCGCGCAAAACAGCTGCTCAACCAAATCATGGAAAAAAGCAAAGCTGAAGGAGAAAGCATCAGCAACACCGTCCGACAAGCCGTACAAGTCGAAGAAATCACTAATTATGGCCCCGATCACTGCCCTGCAGGCCCGCACATCGAACAAAGCGATGCCATCATCATCGTCGAAGGAAGACGCGACGTCCTCAACCTCCTTAAATACGGCATTAAAAACGTCATCGCCGTCGGCGGAACCAACGTACCAAAAACGGTAAAAGATCTGACCAAAGAAAAAATCGCAACGATCTTTGTCGACGGAGACCGCGGTGGCGAACTCATTCTCAGAGAACTCCTGCAAGTCGCAGATGTCGATTTTATCGCCCGTGCACCACAGACCCGGGAAGTCGAAGAAATACCCCAAAAACTCATCATGAAATCATTAAAAAACAAAATCCCCCGGGAGCAATACATGGATATGTACAACATCAAACTTGATGATTCAAAAAAACAAGAATCCGATAAAAATGAGAAACGAAAAAAAGAGTTCTTTCAAAAACAAAAAGACAAAAAAGGATCCAAAACGACTGAGAAAAAAGAAGAATCCATCTCCTCAGAAAAACAAAAAACATACGCAAAAATTCTTAAAGATATCTCTGGGTCCCTCAAAGCCGTACTGCTTGATGAGAATGGAAAAGAAATCAAAAAAATACCGGTCCGAGAACTTACCGATGCCATAAAAAGCGGCGAAAAAATCTCTGTTGTCGTCTTCGATGGCATTATCACGCAGCGACTCCTCGATATTGCCAACAATAAAAACGTCAAAGAAATTGTGGGAATAAAACTTGGAAACGTCGTAAAAATGCCAAAATCCGTTTATGTGTTAACTAAAGGAGAGCTCAACTAACTATATGTATCGGGCGCCTTTTTCTTGATACAGAGTAGCATGATAAAGCATACGGGGAAAAAAATATAAAAAGACCGAATAGTATTGCATCCTTGGTGGCCATTTCTCATGCAAAAAGACGAACTCATACAACTCCATACCTTTCTCTACCAGATCCGTACACATATTGAAGGTATGTGTGACAACAACGGTGGAGAAATCTATCATTTCTACGAAAAACTTGAAATCACTCCCTACCAGATCCATAAATCAAAACGAGAACACAAACTTGCCGTCTTTGCGCTAAGCAAAGATATCGCAGGAATCCTCTCCACAAACTCCATCAGCCAACAAGGAATGGGAAAAATAGCAAACAGACTCGATCAAATGGCAATCCGCTTTATGACCGAAAAAGAAAAAGAACTCTGTAAATCATAGGTTGCGGCGCATAATCGATGCCTCTTCACCATTTTGATAAAACTGAGCAATCCGATCAGTAATCTGAAACTGATGCTTTTGATAAAACTGAACTGCCTGAGAATTTTTACTCCGAACCTCAAGATCAACACACGCAATATGATACCCCTTCATCCGTTGGAAAAAACATTCCAACAGCGATGAGCCAACACCATTGTTCTGATGCGAGGGGACTACTGCAAGCATTAACAATTTTGCACATTCCTTTTGGATACGGGAACCAACTAAAAAACCAACAATTTTTGTAAAGTATACGGCTACTATAAATTCAACCAATGCTGATTCATATAATTGAGTAAATACAACCGGAGTATATCGCTCCGGCAACAACTCATGAGCAAGTCGTATAATGGAAAATAAATCTGCTGGTTCAACCGGCCGAAGTTCGTACACAGTCATCACAAAAACCAGGGGTGCTATATAGTGTTAGCGGTATGTTTAAGAAGCCGATGAGAATTACCGGGTGAAACCAAAACAAGGAGGTATTGATATCGGCATTGATGATGTACGCGTCACCAAAACAATTTTTCAACGCTACACACAGGAATTCCTACAAAATCTCACCGTAGATGTTGCCATCGCGGGAGCAGGACCTGCAGGGCTTACCGCAGCCCGCTACCTTGCAAAAGCAGGCAAAAAAGTCGTAATCTTCGAACGAAAACTGTCTATCGGCGGCGGCATGTGGGGCGGCGGCATGAATTTCCCGGTCATCGTCGTACAAAAACAATCAAAATCAATCCTCGAGGACATCAATGTTCATCTCACTGACGAAGGGGACGGGTACTTCAGCGCCGACGCCATTGAATCTGTCGCCAAACTCTGTGCAGCCGCCGTTGATGCCGGCGCTCGCATATTTAACACCATCTCAGTCGAGGACGTTTTGGTATCAAAAAATGAAGTCAATGGATTTGTTATCAATTGGAGTACCATCGAAATTGCTGGTCTTCATGTCGATCCGTTAACAATGCGTGCTCACTTCTGCATCGATGCAACCGGTCATGCAGCAGAGGTCTGCCATATCGTCCGTAACAAGGTTGGCCGCCTGAAGACGCCTAGTGGCGATCTTGAAAATGAGCGATCTATGTGCGCAGATGTCGGAGAAAAAACCGTTGTGGAAAACACAAAGGAGGTCTACCCAGGACTTTTTGTTGTTGGAATGGGTGCCAACGCGGTTTTTGGCGCACCGCGGATGGGTCCCATATTTGGTGGCATGTTGCTGTCCGGTAAAAAAGCAGCAGAGGATATCATTAAAAGACTTCGCTAAAATACAATGAAATATATTTTTTTTACTAACATTTAAATAATCCTCGTGTATTTTTTTTGACGGGCGGAGGTAGCTTTTATGAAAAAGATACTCATAGTACTTTTTGGAAGTATGTTACTTGCGACAAGCTATGCAGCAAGTGGATTAGCTCTCACATGTTCTCTTGAACAGGCGAAAGAAACCATGGTATTTCAGGATGACTATCCTATCGGCACCATCATTTGGGAATATGAAATTACCGATGGTTATGATACCCGTCCGAAAGCAATAGGATCAATAGATGATATCAATGATGATGATATTGATGAACTAATTATCTGTTCTGAAGATGATTACATTCGATGCTTTGATGGAGGTGCACGAGACACCGGAGTTGTATTATGGGAGCATGAAATCTATGCAGGGTCTGTATATTCTCAGAAAGGCCTTACTATCATTGATGACATTAATGATGATGGCTATGATGATGTCGTTGTTGGTGCTGCATGGGGCGCTCGATTAATTCGTGCTCTCTCCTGGAAAACAGGAGATGAATTGTGGACGCACGATACGCATGAATACGGTGATGGCAGCTGGGTCTATCAAGTTGACAGCACCTTTGACTACAATGATGATGGCATAAAGGACGTTCTTGCAGCAACCGGTGATGATGCAAATGGAATAGGCCCGAAACGAGTGTATTGTCTTGACGGGACAACCGGTCTTTCCATTTGGGAATATTTTCTATCTGGACCAGGTTTTTCTGTTGTCGGTGTAGAAGATTTTACTGGAGATTCTGTGCCTGATGTCGTCGCGGGATGTTCAAATGAATTAGAAACTCAAGGGTTTGCTCGGGCAATTGATGGAGCCACAGGCGCAGGTGTCTGGAGTTTTTCAACATCAGGGTCCTCCGTGTGGGCGGTTGCCCAAATTGATGATGCTGTTATTGGCGGTACGAGAGAAATGTTTTTCCAAGAAGTTCTCGTGCGATAATGATGCGCATGATATTCATTGTTCCTTCTGCACCTATGGAATAGGATCGTACGCCCCGGATGCCCATTTCAATGTCATGTTCTTTGGTGTAGCCTGTTGCTCCAAGCCAGTCTGCGACTTCGTTCATAATGCGAAAGGCAATTTGGGGTGCTTGAAGTTTGCATATGGCCGCGGCAAGAGCGATGTCATGATGTGTTGTTTTGCTGTGTGTATAATGTTGGTCAAGTTTCCAAGCTGCGTTGTAGGTAGCAAGTTTGATACCCTCCAGTGTTGAATAATAATCTGCAAGTGGGAACTGGATGCCTTGGTAGGAGGCTAGTGGTCTGTTGAAACAGTTGCGTTGTTTTATGTAATCGATGCCGTAGTCAAGTGCTGCTTCTGCAGCT
>CAZTFR010000007.1:0-22675 GCA_964612945.1 uncultured Thermoplasmatales archaeon | reverse complement strand
CTACGCAGGTTGCTCCGATGAGGATGCGTGCAAGGGAAAAGCCTTCCATGGCATAGTAAAAACCCTTATTTTGTTCGCCGATAAGCGATGAGTCTGGGAGCGTCACATTATTCATCGTAAACCCGCCGGTGGAAATACCCATGCGTCCCATATCCTCAAAAAGTGTGGTGGTGATGGCAGACATGTCTTTGATGGGTACGGCAAAAAAAGAAAATCCTTTATGATCTTGGGAGTGTTTGGTTCGGGCAAGAGTGAGATGAAATCCTCCCCACTCTTTTGATTCCCGGATGCCGCTAATAAATAGTTTTTCTCCATTAAGACACCACTGATTCTTTGTTTTTTCTGCTTTCGTCCGTGTTGCTCTGACAATGTCTGATCCGCCGGTGGGTTCGGTGACAGCGATTCCTAAAAAACCATCACCGTTGGTGATGTGTGGAAGGAAGATTTGTTTTGCCTCTTCGGTTCCATATTGATAAAAAATATGACCCCATGCGGCTTCAACGAGATAGAGAACCGGAAGAGCTAGGCTGATGTCTGCACGTCCGAGTTCTTCGGCAGCGATGTAGGCAGTCATCCAGTCGATTCCCGAGCCACCATAGTCTGGTGAGACCGTTGGTGCAAGTAAACCAAGGTCTGCCATTTCTTTGACAACAGATCGTGGTATTTTTTTGTTTGTGTCCATCTCTCGAACATGCGGGGTAATCTTTTTGTGTGCAAACTCACGGATTGTTTTGCGAAACAGGTTTTGTTCATCCGTCCAACTAAAATCCATATCCAGATCTCCTCAGAAGTATAGGTTTTAAAAGACATTAGTATTAATGAATGTTTTCCTCTTAAAGGAAAATGTTGAACAAGGCAATGAGAAGAACAACAATTGGGACACAAATCAACGTGGTCCAGGTGACCGCAAGTGCGGTTACTTTTTTGTCAATTTTATAGGGCACAAGAAACATGTTGGTGCTGGTGATAGGTAGAATGGAGTTGATGACCAGAACTGAAAACCATGCTGAGGGGATGAGTCCTGAGATGAAGGGTATCCCAAAAAGGATAAGGGTTACTGCAGGGGTGAGAAGAACGGTGAGGATCACGATGTGTCTGACCCACAGCCAGTGTACTTTTTCATTGTTTTGTACGGTTGCATGAAAGAGATGTTTGATTTCATCTTTTTTAAGATCTCGGGGGTGGATTCCTGCACCGACGTAATAGAGCGCTGCAGGAATGGTTAGACTTGTAAAGAATTCAAAGATCACAGATAATTCAGTTCCAAGATCAGCGGGAGTGATATCTGCGATGCTATGTAATAGGACGGCGAGAATGACCATGCCGATAAGATACCAGGGAAACACGTGAAGATGCCAGGGGAGTGCTTTGATTTTTATGGTGGATTGTTTTTGCTTTCGTTCATGGTGATGTAAGTAGGAGAGAAGTGAGGGAATAAGGGCAAAAAGAAAGATACCGCCAACGCTCATGTAGATTGCGGCGGGAACCCGCCATTCGGCGATGGCAAGCATTGCACCCCCAACAAATGCAGAGCTTCTTCCTTGGTTGACAAGCACTGTTTTCATATAGATGAATGCCTCTGTTTTTGACAGAGAATGGGTGCGACTGTAGTATCGTGAGATGCCATAGGCAAGCAGATACATCAAGGTGAGGATGCCAAAGACGAGTGCTGCAAAGAGGAGTTCTTGCTGGTGAAAATCGACGCCCAGAAAGATACGGAAGACCAAGAGAGGAACAAAGAGATACAGAATTACCAGGCCGATTTTTTTCATGATTCTGTCGATTTTTTCGTCTTGTATGAAGTGTGCAAGCATGCGTGTTATTGCAAAGCCAATAATAATCCAGGGGAGGGTGTACAGTCCTTTGATGTAGGGAAGGATTGCTTGAAGTAGTTCTATCATAGCTGTGCGCTCCTCTTCATATTTCTTTTAAAAATGAGGGGGTTTATCGTTCGATGACACGTTTTGCTTTGCCGGTGCTTCGGGGGATGGTTTTTGGCTCAAGTGCTTTGACGGGTACTTTCAGGTTCAGGATGGAGTAGATTTCTTCTTCTGCTTTTTGTTCGAAGTCGTCAAGGTTTCCTTGTTTGTAGCGTAGTTCAGTGGGTTCTGCTTCGACGGAAAGCGAGGTCATTTTTGCTTGGGTGTTTTTGATGATGTGGTAGTGATTGCTCATGCCGGGTACTTGCATGAGTGCTGCTTCGATTTGTGAGGGGAAGACAATGACCCCTTTGACTTTCATCATATCATCGCTTCGTCCTTTGATGCGTGATTGAATGGGATGGGTGCGTCCACAGCTGCAGGGTTCTTCGGAGAGTATGGCAAGATCGCGGGTGCGGAAGCGGATGGCAGGGAATGCTTCTTTGGTAAGCGTGGTGTAGACGAGTTCTCCTTCTTCACCGAGTTCAAGTGTTTCTCCGGTTTTTGGGTCGATGACTTCGGTGTAGAAGACGTCGGCGTTAAGATGCATGTTTTTCTGTGAGCATTCAGAGACCACGCCGGGTCCGATGATTTCGGTGAGGCCGTAGTGTTCATGTGCGGTGATGCCCCAGCGTTTTTCCACGTTTGCGCGCATTTCATCGCTCCATGCTTCTGCGCCAAAGCAGCCGATTTTAAGGTGGAAGTCTTTTTTTGGGTCAAAGCCCATGTCTTCGGCGACTTCTGCCATGTATTCTGAGTAGGAGGGTGTGCAGGCAAGCGCGGTGGTTTTAAAGTCTTTCATCACATTGATTTGTCGTTTGGTGTTGCCGGAGCTGATGGTGACCACCATGGCACCGATTTTTTGTGCGCCTTTTTCAAAGCCGTGTGCTCCGGTGAAGAGCCCGTAGCCGTAGGAGTTTTGCAGGATGTCAGTTTTTCGTAATCCGTTTGCGTAGAGTGAGCGGGCCATGACTTCTGCCCAGAGTGCTTCGTCGTTGCGGGTGTATGGTCCCACGACAGGTTTTCCGGTGGTGCCTGAGGAGGCATGTACTTCGACGATGTCATCAAGAGGTGTGCAGACCAGGCCAAAGGGGTAGTAGTCTCGGAGGTCTTGTTTGGTGAGAAAGGGTAGTTTTTCGATGTCTTTGAGTGATGTTATATCATGTGGTTTTATGTTTTCTCTTTTGAGTGTGTCATGGTAGTAGGTGTTATTGTCGTAGACGTAATGGATGAGTTTTTTCAGTCGTTGTAGCTGCAGTGATTGAAGTTCTTTTCGAGGCATAGTTTCAATTTTTTTGTTCCAGTATTCATCTGGCATAACAAGTCTCCCTCAGTTGCTGGTTTGCATTCATTTATTGTTTATAATGGTTTTGAAACGTCTTTTAAGAAAATTTTTATTGATAAATCTTATGTACTTTCTTTATTATCCTATGGGACAACACGAAGAATCTTTTCACGGAGTGTCTTCTTTTTTCCGCTATGATGATAATACCGGCGTGCCAGGGGGGGATGCTATGCAGGTGGTAGTGTTGGGTGCAGGTATGATGGGGCGTGCGATTGCGTATGATTGCGCGGTTCATCTGCCGCAGAGCTCAATCATCCTTGTTGATCAGTCCAAAGACACCCTTGTTGATGCGCAGCGGTTTCTTCAAAAGGATAATGTTTCGTATACTCATCTTTCCGTTCATGAATCGGGCAAACTTCGCAGCCTGTTTTCCCAGTCTGATCTAGCCCTGTCTGCGGTTCCCTATATGTTTAATCTGATGCTTTCTAAACTTGCGATTAAGACAGAGACTCATTTTCTTGATCTTGGGGGTAACAATACTGTGGTCGCAAAGCAAAAAAAACTCAGCAAACAAGCAGAACACAAGAATATACTCATTGTTCCCGACTGCGGTCTTGCACCTGGCCTCACCTCCGTACTCACCAAAGATCTTGTTGAACATACCGACCATATTCAACGTCTTGCCATCCGGGTGGGTGGGCTTCCTCAAAAACCAATTCCTCCTCTTGAGTACCAATTGGTTTTTTCACCCTATGGTCTCATCAATGAATATGCTGAAGATGCACTTGTTTTGGAAAACGGGCAGATACTGACCAAGCCCTCTATGACCAATCTAGAGGCCCTGCAGTTTCCAGACCCCTACGGAACCCTTGAGGCTTTTCTCACCTCTGGCGGCTGTTCGACGCTTCCCTACACCTACAAAGATCACATTGACTCCCTTGATTACAAAACCATCCGGTACCCAGGTCATTGTGCAAAAATAAAAACACTCATTGATCTTGGTTTTGCCTCAATACAACCAGTGCAGATACAGGACAACACCTTTGTTCCGCGAGACCTCCTCGCACAACTTCTAAGCAGAAATCTCCCCCATAACCAGCCGGATGTGGTTCTCGTCCGTCTGACCGCTCAGGCAACAACGAAGAACCAGAAACAAGAAGTCATCTACCAGATCATCGACACCTATGATCACACTCATCGTCATACCGCGATGATGCGCATGACTGCGTTTCCCGTTGCTATTACCGCCCAGCTTGTTCTCCAAAAAACCATAACAGCTACTGGTGTCCTCACCTCCGAAGAAATCATCCCCTGCGCCCACTTTTTTGCTGAACTTTCCAAACGAAACATTACCATTGAAAAACGTTATAATCCCGTAGAGGCTGCATAGGATACGTTCTATGATATTACAGGATCAAGCACCCTTCGAACAACAAAAACAAAACGCGTTACAAAAACTCAGAAAAGCAGCACAAAAGCAGGAAGTCGACATACAGATTTTGCCTCTTCTCAACACGATCAACGCATCGGATCACTATTATACTACTAGTAGCTGCAGCGGCCGTATTGTCCTTTTAGAACTACCCACGATTGGTGATAAAAAAAACGCACGTTTTCTCGGGAAATGGCACAATCAGATACGCTTAGACGATCTGCAAAAAGCGTTGGATCATCGAGATAAAAACACGCCTCAACTTCTCTGGTTTCTCGCGCAATCACCGATTATCCATGTAGTAGCCGACACCCTCACCTCGGGTGATCTCCTCATAAAAACCGCACTCTCTTGTGGGTTTAAAAACTCAGGATTCCGATCCATACACAAAAAAATCATCATAGAGCTTCAAAGCACAGAACGATTGGATACACCGCTTGCGGAAAACGAGCACTTTCTTTGGGATGAACACTATCTTTCCCTCCTAATAAAAAATGCAAATCTCCTTTACAATAGATCAAATGCCAAACTAATAAAACTGCATAGAAAATTAAAACGATAACTATTTAAATAAACAAAACATTTATATACTTAAACAGATATTAGTAGTATTGGGGAAAAAAACATGAAGGTTATGAAACGTAAACTATTAGGCCTTTCCATCTGCTTAATTCTTGTAGCAACCATCCCACTTGCTGCAGGAGTAGATGTTGCCAAAGAACAGACAACTGATGAAGATACAGGAACCAACGATGGTTTTTTCGGATACACCCTTGTTCGAGGATGGGTACTAAATCCAAAGGAAGTAGGAACTAAACTCACTTTTCGAGCTATCCGATTACACTATACTGAATTTACTGGTACGGAAACATCCACTGGTATACTCCGTGGTGTAAAATGTGAACTCCGAACAGATTGTTGGTTGAGTCCATTTGACGGAAACGCCTTGAACTTCGACTTAGGACCACTTGGCACATTCCGTTATACCATTGGTTTCTACAAAGGCGGCATAACAGAGTAAAGAAGGGTCTAAATCCACTCTTTCATCTTTTTCTTTTTTTCTTTATTACTGTGTGTTATTTACATAATTATTTATTTTTTTATATCATAAAATTTTTTATAATATACGATCAGTTTATTTTCTTCTAGATTAATACAATATTTATATTTATTTTTACAAAGTATTTAAATACACGTTTTAATACACTTTTATTGAAAGAAGGTGATTGAAATGAAAAAAGGTTTAGGTGCATTAAGCATGTGCAGTATTTTTTTTAGGAGCAAATGTAACAATATCAGGAGTCTTGATTCCAGAGGCTTCTGCTGAATCAAATCAGCAAACAAGTGTGCAAATGGGGATAAATGGATTTCCAATCCCCGTTCTTAACGGTGTACACTTTACAGCTAGATTATTAAATGCAACGGAGGAAATGCAGGCCTATTAGACTCTTAATCAAACTCCAAATTTTGGATCTAATAGCATAGTAGATAAAGGATCATTCAATATAAGAGCTGATGGTTTCCAAAAAGACTTTATTTATAGACCTGACCGCACGGTAGGTTTTTTTCACAAAGATTGAGGCCTCTCTAAAAGTCGGAAATGCAACCCTCTCCACAGATGGGATCGCCATCTTATTTTTCCATCCACTTTTCACTATATTTTTCCTCAAATCTGCAACCTATAATGGTCCGGTGTATTAACCACTACTTTTTTTTTAAAAAAATGTATGCTATTAAACATATATTTACGAGGGTTCTTCATAGCGTTTTGCAATCGCCTCAGCAACCTCAAGAGTAGTATTGCTTCCACCCATGTCATAGGTGCGGAATGTTCCCTCATTTATGATGTGTGCGATTGCTTGATCAAGCCGTTGTGCTTCTTGTTTATATCCTAACCAGTTAAGCATGAGTTTGACTGAGAGGATCATGGCTGTGGGGTTGACCTTGTATTGTCCCGCATATTTTGGAGCAGATCCATGGGTTGGTTCAAAGACGGCGTAGTTATCACCAATATTTCCGCTCGCGGCAAATCCGAGCCCTCCCACAATTTGTGCGGCAAGATCAGAGATGATATCACCAAACATGTTTGAAGCGACTAGCACATCGTAATCCTGTGGATTTTTAACAAGCCACATACACATGGCGTCAACGTTGGTTTCCCAAAGGGGGATAGGGGGGTATTCTTTAGCGATTTTTCGTGCTTCTTCGACCATCATGCCGCTGGTTTCTCTGATCACATTTGGTTTTTCGACAAGGGTGACGGTTTTTCTCTTGTATTCTTTTGCATAGGTGAATGCTTGACGGATAATATTTTGGCATGCCTTTCGTGTAAAGATCCGGCAGGAAATGGCGAGATCGTTAAGGGGTGTATCTTTGAATTTTTGCATTTTTTTATGAGTTGAAAGTGCATGAAAAACGGGTTTATCAACAGGGTGAAATTCAACACCGGCATACAGTCCTTCAGTGTTTTCTCGAAATACCACCAGGTCAATATCATCTCGATAGTTGAGTGGATTTCCAGGGTATGCTTTGCAGGGACGCATATTCGTATGCAGATTGAGTTCCTGGCGTAGGCGTACAATAGCACTGGAATAGACAATTCCTTTGTTTTGAAGGGATGGTATGAGTTCTTTTTGTGCATCTTCATTGGGTTTTGAGGTGATCGCGCCAAACAGGGCACAATCGGTATTTTTAAGAAGATCAATGGTGCGATCCGGAAGCGGATTTCCTTCTTTTTTCCAGAATTCCCAACCGATGTCACCATGGATGTATTCGGCGTCGAGATCAACGGTGTCTAAAATAATTTTTGCGGCATCCATGACGTCGTTGCCGACGCCATCACCAGGCAGCACTGCGATATGATGTTTTGGCATATGAGGCAGTGTAATTTACAGGCAATTTTTAAAGCTTTGGAACACAGAAAACACAGATGTTCTATTTCCGCAGCTCACCAAGGGTGGTGACTCGTTCGGCAAACGCATTGTGTTTATGAATAGATTCCTCGCTTTCGCTCCTGGCTATCACAATGACTTCATCAGGGAGAGTTTGATACTGCTTGAGGACATGTTGCAACATATCGCGGACGACGTCTTCGACAAACTTTGGATTTTTATGAGAAGAGATGACGAGTTCTCCTTCCTCTTTTCTTTTGAGAATGCTGTAGGTGGGGCTGCTGAAGGATTTTTCCACAATATGAATGAGGTCATCAGCATCGACCTCGTTTGTGTCTCGGGGGACCTCAATCATAAGGGTGCCAATGTTTCGCTGGTTATGAGTGGGTGCAGGGCAGTTAGCTGGTTGTGAGGCAAGTTTTCGGACTACTTCACTTGCACAGGGACAGGCGGTCATACCTATTGCTTTGACTCCTATGAGTTTGGTGGTTTTTCCGTTTTTTTCGGCATGAGCCTCTGCGACAAGAGTATAGGGTTCCACACCGGGCTTGCCACTGGGATAGGTGACATCGAGAAAATAATCTGCTTCTGCTTTGACCTCTGCAACTGTTGCATAGTCATGTTTTTCAAGCAGCAGTTGAACGGTTTGAGCGCAAAAGGTTTCCAGATCTGAAACAGGTTGTTTAAGGGTGCTATCGATGATTTCTGAAACCAGTTCAATATTTCGTGACATATGACTTCCCTTTTGCCTGGCCGGAAGATCGACGAAGAGATCCAATGTGACAACAAGGGGTTGGACATCTTTTTTGTTTGGTCGTTGTATATGAACAAGCTTTTTTACCCCGGTGACGCCAGCGCGGGTGAGTTTGAATTTTGATGGTGACAGCTGTGATTGGACGTCTGGTAGATCGATGTGGTCGATGGGATTCATAAGGGCGTCATTGACATATCCTGATAAAGTGCCTTTATTGATATTTACAGATCCAGTTGCATCTAAGTGGATAGATACTGATGTTGTAATAGAATCCCCGTTGGTACCTGGTACAATACCTACTACCAACAAAGTACCTATAATTAAAAAAGTCACACCTTTCCAATACTTGTTCTTATGAACTAAGGCCGGGAATACTGCGTGGACCGAAGTGAAACGAAGGGCCCGCAGATGAAAGGCCGTCTCTTTTTCACCCGATAAACCATCTCTTCTCTTGTCGCACGCGGCAGGCGTTTCGCCTGCCCATAAACGGTGCGACAGGAGAAATTCAACATATGAACCTTGATAGTAGCGGACGCTATAAAAAGCTAGCGCATGACACACGGAACAACTGGGTTACCATGATGTTTCCCACCCACAACAGATACCGAAACTTCAAAAAACAAAGCCACATCGACACCTGCACCCAGGCTTTCCGAGACCTCGAACGATTTGGATTTGAATTCGGCGAATTCGGCTTTGCCGAAAACCATGTCCATTTCCAGGTCAACATCCCCAAAGGATATTCCATTCAAAATGCTGAGATCCCCCTCAAATCCTACAGCTCGAAAAAAATGTTTGAAAAGCACCCTGGATTCCGCAAGCGCTACCCTCGTGGAGGATTCTGGAGTGGATACGAACACCACGAATCTACTGGACTGAACAAACTGGAGGAATCTTCAACGTACTTACGAGATCAACAACGACATCCCCGCGTAACCATTGTTGATGACCGACAACAACGCTTGACCACCAAGCGCGGATACGGCAACGCCCGATAGGGCTTGCCGAGAAAGCGAAGGCGGAATAGGGGATCATAAGGGCACAGCCCCTATCTCGCTTTCGTTAGTGTCACTTGTTAAGACTTTTAAGCATTTCAATACCAAAATCGGTGATAGCATACACGCGAACATTTTTTCCACATTGTCGTTCTTCTACCAGTTCAAGAGTTAAGAGTGATTCCTCTTTTTTATATCGTGTATTTCGCCCGTGAAGTGCTCCAATGACATTAGACGGAGTTGTTCGGATGTGATAGGCTATCTCTGATGTATAACTATAGCTAGGACGAATATCAAATAAATATTCTGCTATTCTTTTTCGAATGGTACTGCGGCGCAGTGCTCGCACTGCCAAAGGTCGTTTAAGTCCTAAGATTATCTCGACCTTTTCTTTTTTCTGCATCCCATCTTTCATCGTTTCCATAAGATTGATGGACTTCGGCTTAATAAATGATTTTTTCTTGTAAGTACTCGTGTGCATTTGCAGCTACGTGTTCAGGTATATGTGCAGATGATTTTTTTCATTAAAATGTTATGGGGTGAGAAATGGTTTTAAATGCATGGTTTTGTTGTACTTGCGCCTATGGGCCAAGAAGCAGCATCTCACGTTTCGATTCATCGGTTTTCATATCTTTTACTTGCCAGTTCAATTTTGTTTTGGGCGCTCGCCTTCCCTGTTATTAAAATTGCGTTACGGGAGCTGTCTGCGTTAAATTTGACCATACTCCGGCTTTTTCTCGCCTGTCTGATTTTCTTGGGGATTTTCGCGCTGTTCCGCCATCGTTTCTCTCCGCTTCAAAGAAAGGATATTATTCCCATTTTTGTACTTGGGTTCACCGGAATCATTATGTATCATCTTGGACTAAATTATGCAGAGCAGTTCATCTCAGCGAGCGCGGCAAGTTTACTTATTGCCACTATCCCCATTTTTGTTGTCATTCTCGCCGTTGTTTTTCTAAAGGAAAAGATCGGTATCTTTATACTGCTGGGCATTCTATTTTGTCTCTCGGGTGTCGTAATTATATCTGTGTATGGATCTGCGGGTCAGATGATTGAGATATCATATATCGTTGGCGCACTAGCTGCGCTGATGGCTGCATTTGTAGGTGCTGTGTATACAATTGCCGGAAAAAAGATGCTTGCCCGGTACTCTGGAATGTCATTGACGATGTATGCGTTTGTCTTTGGTACGATTGGATTGGTCCCTCTTCTAAGACCATTGTTTTTCACCCAAGTGTTTTCGCTGTCCATGGACGGCTGGAGTGCGGTATTATTCTTAAGTATCGGGTCCTCAGTTATTGCCTATGTCGCGTGGTTTGTTGTTCTTGAGATGAAAAACACCTCAGAAGTTAGTGTATACCTCTATGTAATTCCGGTTGTTTCTACCATTATCAGTTTTTTATTCTTAGACGAACAAATTACGTGGCTATTTATTGTTGGTGGATTTTTCGTTATATTTGGATTGTATCTTGTGAATCGAGAGCGTAAAATTGCAAAAATTCGCCCAAAATGAGGGGAAATAATATATATTTAGCAAAAATATATATATTTTGTTGAATACTTTATGTCCTCAAAGAAAAAAAAGAAAAAAGATATGACTGCCTCATTGGAAATAGTAAATGTGGGAACCAAAGAAAACCCCATTCTTAAGTATCGATTTATATAACTACTTTTTTTTGTTGTTGTGAAACAATCGTGCAAAAAAGAAGAAGAAAAAATCAATCAAATGGATATCTCTTAAAAGAAAAAATCATTGTTTCATAAATAAAATTTACTTATGTATCAAATATTATAAATTGATATCTTTTTATAACAAAAAATGATATCTCTTTTTTGATACGGGATGCCACCACATCGGACGCATTGCAAACATTTCCAATACATCTATACAGAAATTCCGCATATGTTTGAATATAACCTCGATAAATTCAAGACCCCTAACTGCGACTTGGGAAAAATGAATCCGGCCAATACCTGTGATCCCCATTGTCCATGGTATGAAAAAATGCCAACTGTCACTGTTGATGATTAAGCAGCACGTTCGTTCGAAATGTTTTAGTAACCCCATAAGCTACCCCTCATATCATATATGATTCTCATTGAAAATCTCACCAAAACGTATGGGAAAATTATTGCTTTACACAATACCTCTTTTTTCTTTCCCAATAACCAGGTAATAGCTATTATGGGAGAAAACGGAGCCGGAAAGAGCACCCTGCTGAAGATATGCGCAGGGATACTTCCCTATGATACCGGGACTATTCACATTGACCGATACAGCATAGAAAGTCATGCACTTGAAGCCCGAAAACAACTTGGCTATCTCCCAGAGATGCCGGAGATCTACGACCGCCTCACTGGAAGAGAGTTCCTTCATTACATTGCCGCACTCCGACACATCACCAAGCCACAAGAGACGATTTCAGACTTTGCCGATATGATCGGTATCAGCGAGTTTCTAGACTACGAAGTCGGTGGCTACTCAAAAGGAATGAAACAAAAAATATCGATGATCTCTGCACTCATGCATACACCAAATAATCTCTTACTTGATGAACCCGTCTACGGCTTAGACCCGCTGACCACACGAACCATAAAAACATTTATTCAAAAAAGAAAAGGTACTACTATTATTGCAACACATTCCACCGGGCTTGTCGAAGACATTGCTGATCGCGTCTATTTTCTCATGAAAGGAAGAGTCATTGCGGATAATACTCTCAAAGAGATCACCACCGTCTTTGATACCGTGGAAAACGCATACTTCCATTACAAGGAGCAACCGCATGTTTGACACCTTTCAGATCACCTTGACCAATATCTCTCGAAATCTTGCAAAAAAAATACAGTCATCACCAGTATTGTATCTCTTTTTTTCTCTTTTGATTCTCCTCTCCATTATTATGTTTGCTTTTCTCACCCTGTTTTTGATGAACGCCGAAGCTAATTTTTCCTTGACTGATTTGTACTTCGGCCTCTTTTTTATTTTTATGCTCAAAGCCGCTGCAGATACGCATACCTACTTTGTTCAAGCACCGGAACTCTCGTATTCACTTAGCACACAAAAACCACAGACAATAACTATAGCAGAATCCATCCTTGCAGTTCTCATCCTGCAAGTTGGTATTTGGTTTCTTTTCTCCAGTGTCTACCTTTTCTTTGCCGCTCTTATAGGCATAAACATATACTATCCAACAGAGTATCTCAATTTTACCATCGGAACAATCATTGCCTCTCTTCTGGGAAGTCTTCTCTGCATCTATTATTTTTCACCATATCGATCCGGCATGCTGACTCCCCTCCTGTTTCTCGGTATTTATTGGTATGTGCATGATCTTTTTTTCATTAGCCTTACGTTACCGTTGGTTGTTCTCTATTTTCTTCGCCATCTCTCTGATGCACGTAGATCCTATCGTTTTGTGCATCGAAAGAAACGAAGCAAAAAAGCAGCACAACAAGTCCCAAAAAATATTCTTTTAGCCTTGTTTTCTCGAGAAACCACAATTTTATGGCGGGATAATCTATTTTTCAGTTTTGTCTTTTTTTCCAGTTTCTCAGCGTTTGGCACAATCTATCTTATGTTGTATGGATCGGAGCTGTTTATCCCTAAATCTATCCAGGGTATGGTAGAGGCTCTGCTTCCATCTATGTTTGTGTTTATCGGTGTGTATGTGGTCATCATTTATACCTCTGTGTTTCCCACGTTAAATCTGTTTTTAAATGAGGAAAAAACCATGTGGATTTTGCGTAATCTTCCCTTATCAACAACAACAATTGTATATGGTAAAACACTCACCTTGCTGTTATGTTTTCTCACAACCATTCCTTTTCTTGCCTTTCTTGCCTCATTTGTAACCTTTGATACGCTCCTTTTTCTGATATGGCTGATTACTCTTTCATTTCTTTTAGCAACTTCACTATCGTTGCCTATTGGTGCAAAGTATGTAGGAAAAAAAACAGACGTCCTTCTTTTATATAGTGTCTCGATGATATTGTTTATACTCATCGGTTTTGCCGCTGTTGCGGGAAATTTTCTTTGGACCTATGTTGAGTATTCAGGAATTCTTCTATTAGGCCTTCTTGGAATAGGCTGTGTTTTTCTGATTGGTTCACTACATCTGTCTGCATCAATTCTTGCTTCGAAAAAATCCTATAGCTTCTAATGTTCTTATAAAAGCATTATATTATTGTAAATTTAGTAGGTTTAGCCCCGTTGTTTTGTCTTTTTTTCGTGTAATAGTTTGCTTGCAGATTTCAAGGATAATCTCGCAGGTGGCACTCACCGTTGCAGCGTCGAGATGTCCTCCAAAACACTTTTGTTGTTCATCACATAAAGTGATATGAATATGTGGGAGCACCTCATTGTTCATGCGGGTGATTGTACCGGTGAGATTGCAGATTTCGTGATCTCCTGAGAACTCATGAGTGATATATTTTTTAGAATCAACCTTAAAAAGTCCGATGGTGCCTTTGTTAGTTGCACCGATACCAACAACAGTAGCAAAAGAAATGTTTTGTTTTGTACAGATATCTTTTAAAGCCGTAATAATTTCTTCACCAGGGTCAAGACGGAGGATAAGTTTGGATTTTATTTGTTTAAAGTTCATTGCAGGTTTTGATGCGTTCTTTTGTCTTTAAGCTTGTGTTTTTTTTCTTGTTTCCAAAGAAAAGACCTGCAAATCCTACAAAATATTTTAATAAGACTCTGTATTGTCTGTTGGTGTTCCCAAGTCTCAACTGCCGCCTTAGCTCAGTTGGTGGAGCACTCGGCTGTTAACCGAGCGGTCGCCGGTTCGAGTCCGGCAGGCGGCGTTATTGTATGAGAATTATTGATTGCTTTTAGATCTCTGTATCATAATACTGTAAGGTACTATGATATGTTGGATCAGGTCCTATTTCATTGTTTGCTATATTTGTCGCTTGTTCTAATGTTTCATTTTCAACTAAAACATGTTGTAATATGCAAAGAGTTGCGCTATCCGTGTGTTTTATGTCAACACGGTCGTTCCAACCGATATATGCAAAAGCACCTCGTTTAAAAAAAGAGTGATACATATCTGGATACATAGTGCCTCCACAACCCATCATTAGAATTATACTGTTATCAAATGTTCCTTTCATTTCATATTTGACAAAATCAGGAAAAATTCCAAAGTAACTCTTGCTATTCTCAGACATTTTCACATGGCCAACTTTGTCTGTGAGTTGTCTATACTGGTATTTTTCTTGATTGTATGGCTCAGATGTGAACAGTAAAAATACGGGGTTATCTGAAACAATACCTATGGTTGAATGTACTCGCAAAATGATGATATCATAGTTCTTTCTGGGTAGTGTTTCATAAAAATCTACTGTTACTTGTTCTGAAGGGATATAATCTACCGTGTAGTTAGCGGTTTTAAGTAATGAGGTGGCCTGTGCAATAAAGCTTTCATTTGGAAGTGTTTGGCTTAATTGATCTATAATTACAGCTGTTTGTTCATATTTTATATATGTGCTGTCAACTTTTGAAGAATGAATGCTATAGTTGGCAACAAGGACGATCAGAATAATGCCGATCATGATGCCAACTATTTTTTTTATTGAATGCTTTTTTGTATAGTTTCTTTTATGTTTTTGAGGCATATCAAATAACTGGCTTCTCTTCGGGATTATATCTGTCTGCGTTTATAGTACACGTACAGTGCACCTACGAGAAGGATTGCTACCATTGGTACAACGATGTACGGTGTTAGTATTGCTGTTTTATCAACGGATATAAATTCACCACCGACAGCGGTGCTTGCTGGTTCTACATCAAATCTTGTCCAATTGAAATCCCAGTCTCGTTCACCACCGAAAACGGAACGTACTTCAACATACTCATTTGCGTAGATTGTTTCTGCTCGTGTGTCCGGTCCTGTGACACAATAAAACGGATATAATCCATCTGTTATCCCGGGATTATAATTTGATCCACTTGCTTGGCTTGTGTCACCATCTGTTCTGTATTCAAAACAGGCGGTATATGGTTCGGGCATATTAAATTCCAATATTACGTACCCAACTCCGGCTTCTACTAGATTCACGTGAGGCCCTATGACGCCAGGTCTGATTGGGTTTGTTCCGTTTTTGTTATCCTCATTTGTGCTTGGAAAATCGTAAGCACTGATGGTTGGTAGTATGATGAGGATCATGGTCACTAGCGTTAAAAAAACCACTGTTGATACATTTTTTTTCATTGCTCTCAATCCATTTCAATAACTTGTTGTCATGTCACTAGTATTTCAAATCTATATTTCATTTGATAATCAGTAACATAAGCTACTCTTTTGTAAAAAAATATTATAAATTATTATTATATTATATTTATGCAACAATATTTAATAACAATGTTCTGGAACAATCCTACCAAAAATATATATAATAAATATATTAAAAGACATATGATAATTGCTCTATCTATCGCTATAGCTGATTCTATTAAAAGCCAAAATCTGTTTTTACTAATTAATATACACTATAGAAAATATTTATAAGATTATAAACTGTATATGTTTCTTAGCAACGTCAATTGGGCTGGTTAAAAAATGAAAAAACATACTCTCATCATACTCATTTGTATAGCAGTTTTAATAGGCTTTTCCTGCTTAGCATCACCACACAGCTTAGCATCATATGTCCCGATTACAATAAAAGAACAGAACGCACGATTGATAAATATCCGCGTTGAATATAATCAGCAGACAACAAATCCTTATGCTATTTTGGAAACATCAATGGGAACGATCAACATTGAACTCTTCGAAGATTTAGTTCCTCATACGGTTGATAATTTTATCAAACTTGTCAATATCAGCTTCTACGATGGCCTTGTTTTCCATAGAGTCATTGATGATTTCGTCATACAAGGCGGCGGGTATTATCCAAATGGAACACAAAAAGAAAGTCCGTTCGGATCAATTGATTTAGAGCTGCATCCCCGAGCGCGGCATTATGATGGTGCAATTGGCATGGCACGAACAAGTGATCCAAACAGTGCAACCAGTCAGTTTTATATCTGTGATGGCCCGCAACTTCATTTAGATGACAATTACGCGGTCTTTGGTAGAGTTACCCTGAAAACCAGGTCTGTGATACGTGATATTGCATCTGTTGAAACGACAACAAAATATGGGTTGCAGGATTGGCCTGTGGATGATATCCTTATTGATTCCATGACCATACAAACAGAGCTGTCAGAGGTAGATAGTCTTGTGCAACATCGCGTTGAGCGGTATTCACATATTATTTTTTTCCTTCATCGAGTCTTCCATCTGCTTCAAGACACTTACCCGGCTGAATGTGATTGATAGACTATTTCCTCTTATGTAGCATTCAGATAATTCCAAAGTCTGCTTATATTCTTAACAGTGCACGGAAGTTTTTTTTTACGAGTATCCTCCAAGTTTTTAGCTGGGGTCACCAAATAAGATCCATTCCTGCACGGTTTGCCGATCGCCCTCATCACTATTTACATTGCCAATAAGATGCACGTAATCTCGCAGAGCCTGTCGGTGTACATCGCCAAGTACATCTACACTTTGATTGGCATAGACATCAAAGAATCGACTATCTAACCAATCTCCAAGGCCCACCGTATTATAGTACCCCAGCCCCAGACCGGAGCAGCCCGTACTTGCAATCGCACCGCCATTACGGCATAATACGAGCCATTCGCAGAAGCAGCGGGGAACCCATTCCATATAGAAAAAGCGATAGAGTGGTGCAAAGAAGGTTCCGCGAAATCCATAGGTGAGAATTTCATGAAGTAGATTTTGCATGGTGACATTAAATTGTGCATTGTGACAGCCACCAACAATAATCACAGGAAGCTTATCGCCGTTACGAAGGGTAGGCATATCCTGAAGCTGAAGGCCATCAATCATTCCTTCCTCTGATTTAGCATCCGGGAGGAAGTTCCCCCAATAAGCAGGATTGCCATGGCCGGCCATATGAATAAAACCAGACCCCTGGTTAATGGCATCTAAAACATCACTTTTACTTGAGAAGGTCCCAGTTGAGGTAAATAGTCGGGTAACAGAAAATCCAACGGTTTCCAACCAATTTGCACTAATGTTTACCGTCAACTCTCCCTCATAGATTCCTTTGACCGCTGCAGGTGATCGAGATGGTGGTCCTGTATCACCAGATATCACATATGCATCTTTAAACCAGGAATCATTTGCGGAAGTTTCATAGGTAATACTCTTATCAACTAAAAGAGCGGTTTCGAAAGGATACCGAATAGGAAGCCGACCAATAGCAACATCAGGATCATGATCAATAATATCCTTCTTATTTATATTAGCTGAATACTCAGCATAGATATTATTGTCATTTGAGTCCCAGTCATCAAATACCGGAGTCCCATTATCCTCCTTGTAGATATCAGCATAGTACAGATCACTTGAATACCCGGGTTCATTGAAATTATTAGTCTCTCGAACAGGCACATACCAGTCATTGCTCTGTCCTTTTCGTCCACCTGCTAAAAGCACATAGGAAATCCCCCATTCTTCGATAGCATTCTTAATACGGAGCTTGATTTCCTCTTGCTCATCATAGCCGTCATAGGATGAATAAATTTCTTCTGTCGTCTCCATGATCGTCTTAATACCATATGCAGTTTTATGATCGACGAGAGGCTGAAGATCCTCAACCAACTCAGAATCTGTAATTATGAGAAGATCATATTCATCAGCGGTAAACAGTGACTGCTTCGGTGGTTCATGCTGTATTACGATAGAAGCCTTTGTTGGAACAAGAAGGGTATCTTTTGCGGGTATGTATTGTGGTGGAATACGTATATGTACTGAGAGGACGTGATGATCATCCTTTAATCCCATGCTTTTTTCAACTGTATACATCTGATCAGGATATATCATAAGATCGTCATAGAGATGAGGATCATTTATATCAAATGATTTTTCATAAATTGGACTAGACTGTGTTGGATATCTCACGGGAGAGGGTGATAGTTTCTTCTCCAAAAGATATGATTGTGTCTCAATATCGACAAATATCCTTTGAAGAGTGGTACCTGCAGGGAAAGAATATATCTTTGTTAGTACAGGCATTGCCGGTTTTGATGCCTGATACAGCATCGATGTCGACTACGCAAAATCAACAACACAAAATGATCCCTTTTCCGATATCACAGGTGCTGAACAATCAACTGCATCAATTATCGGTTGTGTTTCACTTGTCTCTGAAGGAGTTGCAACTCCCAAACTGCTCATTATTAAAATTCCAAATATTACTAATATGACTATTTTTTTCATGGTCTTTCCCCCACTTTTTTCTATCATAGTAACAATCTTTATTAAGATTATAACATTTGTATTCAGAAAGTTGTATGAAAACAGAAAAAACGAAGCGTATTTTTTTTTCCGTACAAATTTTGTATTATTGAATTGTTCTCTTAAATAGTATTTTTCATCCTTTTTTTGAAAAAAGCCTTTTAACCTTGTAATGGATACGATAGGATGGTTGAGTGGAGATGGGATCACAACAAATACGACGATGTATTATTCTTGGTATGTTTGGACTTTTTCTCGTTGCACCGCTGCTACAAGCAGAACAAATGAGTCCGTTTATTGGAGAAGATGATGTCTATGAAAAAAACGTAGGGATACAATCCTCAGTGATGTTTAACTGGACCATATACCGTAATTCTACAACAGAATATGTTGTCACGGTCTCCGCTGAAGGATTTGAATCTTGGCAGCAAACTATCTCGCCTTCGTACTTCATACTTGATGCAAATCACCCCTATGAACTTGTTGGGTTAAAAGCAACTATTCCTCAATACCCTGAACAAATTCAACGCACTGCAACCGTTTCCTTTAACTTTCGTCCTCTCAATAGCACCCAAACTATTACTTTTGAAAAACAAGCAACCATACAGGTCCAAGGTGCAATCTCCGAAGAAGAGGAAAACACCATCCTTGGGCTCTTTGCTAACCCACTGCCTCCACCGTTGGATACACCAGTGGGAGCGTTCATTCTTAACGTTCTGTTATGGATAGTAATCGCTTTTTCTCTCTACTATTTTATAAAATTTATTTTAATTGAACTGGCAAAAAAAACAAAAACCTCACTTGATGACCGGTTAGTCGCGATTATCAAATATCCTTTTTTAGTTATAATCATTCTTTTTGGTGCGGTTCAATCCATCTTTAAGCTGCATCTAAGCTTAGGATTACAGCTTACCATTTCAAAATTCTCCATGTTAATATTTTTTATATTAGTCATCTACATTATCTACCGGGTCTTTAACGAGGTTCTTGAGGCAATTACCGTAAAAAAAGGAGGAGATACCTCCATGTTTGGAGCGGTGATTCGCCCCGTTCTTCGAAAAATCGGTGCCACGATTATTCTTATCGGTGGATTCATCTATGCATTGAATGCAATTGGTATACAAGTAACTGCACTGCTTGCAGGAGCTGGTGTTGTGGGTCTTGTCATTGCATTTGCCGCACAAGACACCCTATCAAACTTCTTCAGTGGAATTCATCTGCTCGTCGATCGACCCTTTAAGATTGGCGATGTTATCTCACTGGAACCGGGGACCTATTATCGGGTTGAAAATGTTGGAATGCGCTCCACCCGTCTCTACAGCATCTTTGATCATGAGCTTATCATTATGCCTAATAACGCGGTTGCAAACAAAAAAATCATTAACATCGTCAAACCCGATAATATGATTCGGAAAAAATTCACTGTTGGTGTAGCGTATGGATCTGATTTGAGAAAAGTAGAAAAAATCTTACTTGAGGAATCCTTACATCATCCAAATGTCGTCAAAGAAGAAAAATTCGCCCCAGTCGTACGCCTTACCGATTTTGGTGATTCAAGTATCGATTTCAACGTTATTTTATGGATTGATGAAGTCATGAACCAATGGTTGGTTCTTAGTGATGTTCGTTTTGCAATTGATGAACGATTCAAAAAAGAAGGAATCACCATTCCCTTCCCACAGCGAACAGTATGGATTAAGTCAAAAGATATCAATACGGCATTAAAAAAGAACAACAAAGAAAACAAAACGTAGGTATCTATATTTAGGCATCAAGTACGTTTTTTCAGCTTAGGCTGCTATGAAGTAATAGTAGGATTTATGGATAGAGATTGAAATAGACGACGATGTAGGACAAGACGACGATGATATAGAAAACCAACCATATTGAAAAATTCCACTTTCGAATTTCGTGTCCATCCATTGGGCTTAAGGGAAATAAATCGATAAAGAGATTTAAAACTGTCACAATGACAATCATTTGAAGAAGAGTGGAGTGGTAAATAAGATTTGCAAGAAATACGATTACAAGCAGAGCATACATCACAATTCCTACAAGAAATGACACCCTTCCGCAGGTCTTTATATCTGCCTTATCATCATAATGATGGTTTGCTGCAAGCGAAAAGGTATTACCAATGAATGTAGAGACCACCATCATAACAATCCCAAGGGGCCAGATGTAGAATTCTGAATGAAGATTTTGTTTGAAACTTAGATATGATCGAAGAAGTTCTCTGATGAGAAGTATGACTACGACAATGATGGTTACAATGATGAAGGTTTCCCAAAAAGTATTCATATCTGGTGCCCAGGTCCAGGTGAGAACAAATGATAAAACAAGGGTGGTGATGGAAATGGAAAAAAGCTCCTTTGGAAGAAGATGTTTGCTGAGTTGTGGTGGCTTGGCCTTTTTAGAAATTTTTCTATCTTTCCTGCTCTTTCGATACTCAATTGCTCGTTCGCTTGAGTAGTCACTAACAAATTCAATGAGAAAATTCAACAGTAATAACAGCAAAATGCTCAGCAGGGTAGCAGCTGGGATGACCTGTTCCGGTTCAAGAAATGTCCCGAGAATTGACCGGTCGTGGATTTGATTATCAAGAAAGCTGTCATTATGAGTGATGAACTGTTGAAATCCCTCAAAGATACTCTTGTTCATCTGAGTGGCAAGCAGGTCGATACTCGCTATCGTTTCTGTTTCGCCATCGCTGCCGGTGACAACAATTGTATATTTTCCAAATGCTTGATAGACATGGGTGAGTGAATGCTGACTGTTCTGCATCTGCAGGGGAGATGACTGTAATCCATCACCCCACGAAATCGTACAGGAAACAGGATCATCATCTTCATCCGTTGCTGTCACTGTTAGAAGGATACTTAACGATCCAGGTGAGTGTTGTAGATCAAGTGATATTTCAGGAGGGATATTTGGTTGAAGAATATTGATGGTTTTACCAGTACTATCCGTTCCCCCGTTATTGTCTCTTACGGACAGGGTTACAGTGTAATACCCTGGACTACTATAGCTATGACTTATCGTCATTTCACTTGCTGTGGATCCATCACCAAAATTCCAAGAATATGCGATGATTTCTCCATTAGGATCATAACTTTGACTTGCGTCAAATAGTAATGTTTCCTCAGGAAATCCAGATTCTGGTGAGGAAATAATTGCTACCGGTGGTGGATTTTCTTTCTTTTCGCCTCCACCACTGGATGGTTTAGGTAGTGTTGTAAAGCTAAATGACTGGTTGGTCCATCGGTAGTAATCAAAGGCAGAAACTGTGATGGTATAAGAGGTACTATAGGATAGACCGCTGAGAGAGAGACTTTTGGTGCCGTTACCATCTTCGAAATCATAACTATATTGGCCGCCACAACAAGAAATATTCCAGTCAAAGATGCCAAACTCCGTGTCATTAATAGGTATGAACCATGCGAGTTCTAAGGGGTTATCAGCGCTGTTATTTGCTGGATAAGGATCTCCAAGCGTTGGAGGCTGATTGATGTTATCGGTGAGTGGGTGATTATCAACATATGTTTCATTTCCATTGATATAATAGGGTGTATCACCAAGCCCATCGCCATCCATATCCATGTCTGTATAATCCTTCCAAAAATTCCCGCCGAGATACATTCCACCAAGAATGTTTTCCCCTGGCGTTTTACTTATGTTCCAAGAGGTGGTATAGTCTGATTCTTCGATGGTGATATTTACGTTTTGGCTATTACTGAAATAATTGTTGTAAATGAGATTGTCCCAGGTATCAAGATGATGAATTCCAATTGTATTGTTTATGATATAATTATCAACGATTTCGTGTGCAGTTGAATACCTCAGATAGATCCCTGCTTCGGAGTTATTTTCTATTTTACAATTTGATATATGTACCCCTGAGGAACCATAACAATAGATACCAAAGTCGTTATTCAGAATATGTAAATCTGTGTATGATCCGTTTGTGTTATCATTGTACACTGCGGCTGTAAATCCCTCGCCTCCGAAGTTATCTGCGATGGTCATTGTCTGTAATATTACCCCGGGGGTGTCAATATAAAAGGTATCATCCCCACTGT
>CAZTFR010000006.1:0-64824 GCA_964612945.1 uncultured Thermoplasmatales archaeon | reverse complement strand
TTAATTAAAAGTACATTTCCAAACAAGATACTAACAGGATCCTGAACCAAAATTTCACTTCTATCAACCTGATTTAAAAACAACACTCCAAGAGCCATACCAACAACCCATAAAATACCAATTGTTGAATCCTCACGCAGACGAGTTCGGATAAAAGGCAGACCCATAATAAGTGCGGCAATAAGTGCAAAAATCAAAGCACCAACCAAAGGGTCAATAAAGACTATACCCAAAAACTGAAGATAATAAGCAAATCCGATACCCCCAAAAGTAGTATGAGCAATACCACCACTAATAAAAACAACACGTTTAACAACAACATAAGTTCCAATAATTCCACAGGCAAAACTTGCCAGCAGACCTGCTATAAACATCCTTTGAACAAAAGGATACTGAAACATCTCAAAAATATCAGCAACCAAACTATTTTACACCTTTTTTATCCTTTTTTTTATGCTCATCAAGAACTCTATGAGGCACACCATGAGCAATCAAGTCTACCGGGCAACTATATGTTTTCTCAAGCATTTCTTTACTTATCATTTTTTCATCATCATGAGTAAACATAAAATGATTAAGACAAGCGACACGATTAACATATGATGAAATTACACCTATGTCATGAGTGACAAGAAGAATTGTAACAGATTTATTCAATTCCTTTAAAAGATTATAAAAATTTATCTGTAAATCTTTATCAATACTTGCTGTTGGTTCATCAAGAAGAAGAATTTTAGGATTTGATACAAGAGCACGGGCAATAAAAACCCTCTGTCTTTGCCCACCAGAAAGTTCACTAATATGCCGTTTCTTATATTCTAACATACTTACTTTTTTTAAAGTTTCAACTGTTGCTTTTTTATCATCTGAGGAATACAAAGGATGAAAACCTCGTATACTTCTACGACCCATTAACACAACATCCCACACAGATATTGGATAATGTTTATCATACTCTGAATATTGTGGAACATAACCGATATTTTTACGTCCAATTTTAGGTGGTTTTCCATAGATCCTTATATATCCTTTAAATGGGTTTAGTAAACCAAGTATTATTTTTAAAAGAGTAGATTTTCCTCCACCATTAGGACCAATTATTCCAAAGAAATCTTTATCATAAATATTACAAGTTATATTTTCAATTACAATATCATTTCCATATCCGGCAGATATATTTTTTAACTCAATTGCAACTTTTTTATTCATTTAAAAAAAATGGCACCTCACATTTTTTATATGAAAATAGATTATTAATATAATTAATTATTGTGTTTAACTATTTTCAAATCCAGTTACAATATCTTCTGCAAGTTTTGTAATTGTTTCTTCATAATTTGTCATCAAAGGATTTGCAAAAACAACATTTCCATCGATTTCATCAGCAATTGTTTCTGCACTTGATGTATCAAATTGTGGTGCTACAAAAATAACTGTTATATTTTCCTCTTTGGCTTGATCTATTATCGCAGCAATTCCAGCTGTACCAGGTTGTTTTCCTTCATCTTCAATCGCAATCATTTTTAGATTATAAGTATCACCAAAATAACCCCACGCAGGATGATATACCATAAAAGATTCCTCCTCATATGGATTTAATAAATTACTAACATTAGTATGAAGGTTTTCAAGTTTAGAAATGTATACTTGATAGTTTGCATAATATTCCTCTTGATGATCAGGATCTATTTCAACAAGGCCAGTATAAACTACCTCTGCCATTTTTTTGAAATTTTCTGGTGATGTCCATATATGGGGATCATTTCCTTCATGATCATGTTCACCATCTTCTTGATAATCTTCGTTTCCATAATGTTGATCAAAAGAAATAACAGATATGTCTTCTGAGCCGTCAAACACTTGTAAATCTGAATTTTGCTCAAATATTGTATCCATATGAGCATCTTCAAATTCAACACCTGAACCAACCTTGAAATATGCTGTTGCTTTGGCTACTTTTTTCATCTGATCTGGTGTTGGTTCAAAAGAATGAGGACTTTCACCCGGTGGAACCATAATAGTGACATCAACATATTCTCCAGCAATGAATTCTACCATTTCGACCTGTGGTACAATAGTTACTAAAACACCTATTTTTTCATCTGAATTATCAACACAACCGGTTAGCGAAACAGTCAACATGCCTAAACATATTATTATACATGAAAGCAATATTTTTTTATTCATCATACTATTTTCTCTCCATTGAATCTACAGATATTATTAATATTTATATAATTTGTTATTAACTTTTATGGTCAAGTATATAAACATGTTATTAATTATTGTATTTCATGACGATTATAAGTATATCATTAAATGATAATATTCTAAAAGATATTGAGAAGATACAAAATGATCATGGATACTCAGGTAGATCAGAAGTTATAAGAGCCGGCATTAGACTTTTGATTTCAGAAAGTAAAGATTCTGAAAAATTATATGGAGAAATAAATTCCATACTTCTTGTTATTCATCATCACGATTCAGAAAATGCTGTTTCAGAGATTAAACATGATTTTAAAGATATCACTAAAACACAGTTACATAACCATTTTGAAAAAGAAAAATGCCTTGAAATATTTGTCTTACAAGGCAAAGCCGGGAGAATTAAAGAGATGCACAGATTATTTAACACAAATAAAAAAATGGATATTGTAAAATTAATTGTTCCATAATTTTAAAAAAAAATAGTGGACAAGATTTGAACAATAATTTAATGGTAAAAAAACAATGGTTTTCTCCTTATGAATAAACTGTGCAAATATTAGGCATGCCCGCATCGGGATTCGAACCCGAGTAAGAGCCTCCGCAGGGCTCTAGGATATCCAAACTACCTCATGCGGGCAGCAGTTTTATTTTTTTATTACATCAACTAATGCGACTTTTTCCAGAATAAGATCCCCATATTTATATTCTGGGACCGTCTGCATTTCTTTCTGAGTAAATCCCCATCGGTTGATTGTCTCTTTTGATCCTCCAAGAACTGCATCTGTAAACAATAAATTCGTAGTATCAGCGATTTCTTTTTTCAATTTATTAATATCAATTTTCTTTTTATGTAAAATGATAATCGCAAATTCTTTCGTGGTTTGGGCAATCCCGATTTTTGGAAGAGCTTTTTGTATTTGCCGTTCCCCTGATGCATAGAGCATTATTTCCATGGCCAAGGTCTTGCAGCTATTTCGTTTTTGCTTGAATGCACGTTGTGCATGGGTTACCGCTGATTGAAGATGATCTTTACCATAGACATAAGCTGCATTGATGATCTGCAGCTCAATTTGGTAACGTTTTGAGACTTGCTCAAGATGGGAAATATACTTGTTGATATCGGTAATTATTCCTATTGCACCAATAAATGTTGCATTCATTTTTTATCCACCAGTTCTTGTGTTTTTTCTTCATCGTATTCGTTGAGTTGTTTTTTAATTGATGTTGCAACTGCTTTTCCGATGGTTTTCACCTGGGCAATTCTTTCAAGTGGAACACCACGCAGATCATTTATGGTTTTAAACTCTTCTTTGTAAAGGGCCCGTGCGCGAACCCGTCCAATTCCTTTGAGTTTGATAAGATTGAGTAATTCATGTTTAATTCCATTATGTACTCGCAAGACGAGATCATTAATTTCTGAGAGACAGGTATTGTTGTACATCCGTGCAAATTCTCGTGTAGCATGAAGCAACCACTCTGAGTTTTCAACCAAATTATGAATGTCCCCTGGCCAAATATTGTATTTTGTAACCATTTGATCATAGGGAAGTTCGTCGATCCAGTCTTGTAGAAGCATAGCGGTTTTCAAATCACTGAGAAACCATTCATGTTCTTTATCTGTTGGATCTGGAACTTTCAGCAAAAGATGTTTTTTATTGTGTTCTGCTTGTTCCTCAATCCAGGTATCACTCCCCCGAAGATATAGTGAACGGATATCAGGAGTCGCACAAACAGCATGAAGAAAAGAGAGCGAGGTCGTTGGTTTTCTGCAGGATTCCTCTAAAGAAATCTTAAGTTGTACAGCAGAGAGAGGATCAATATACAGTGCTGAGGTGCGGGCACCAAACTGGGTCGCAATTAGACTATCGTTTGCTTCTTCAATAAATTCATGTTGTTTAAGAAAATCAACAGTTGTTTCAAGTTCATGCTCAAGAGAGTATCCTTCGGATTGATAGGCATAAAATGTACTTTCGACAAACTGTTTGATCTGCTGCATATCATGGACGAAATGGGATGCGATTGCGGCAAGAAGATGCATACGTAATGATGCCTGATTTCCAAACTTAGAAAGAATTGGCTCAGTATCGGCAAGGATATAATTATAAAAGATTTGATCACGTTGATTTTGATTTTTTGCAATGGTGATGGCTTCGCCTTTAGTATCGTATCCGGGTCGTCCTGCACGACCAGCTTGTTGTTTGTATTCAAGAATTGGGATAGGAACCATTCCAAAATTCGAATCATATCGCCAAAGATCACGCACAATCACGCGTCGTGCGGGAATATTTACCCCTGCTGCAAGTGTGGGTGTGGCAACAATACATTTAATCAATCGATCTTTAAAGCCCGTCTCAACAGTCCGTCTTTGCGTACTACTTAAACCCGCATTGTGAAAGGCAACTCCTTGAGAAACACAGGTGCACAGTTTTTCCTGTATACTCATATTATCCAGTCGTTCCTTCTTGATAGTATGAGCTAGTTTTTTCAATGCCTGCAACTCATCTTTTGAAAGAATCTCAGCAATTACAGGTGCTATCTTCTGCGCCACTGACACTGTTGATCGCCGATTATTGACAAAAACAAGGGATTGGCCGCCATCAGAAAGTGGTTCAACGACTAAAGCCTCCAAAATTCGCGTCTTCGCCCCAGAAAACTCACGATCAGAGCCATCATCATAGGATATATGTTTCTGGAAATAGACACCCTCCCGTAGTGTGACGGGCCGCCAATCTGATTGAATTAATTGTGCATCTAACCAATCAGAAAGCTCTAATGCATTTGCAATCGTTGCAGATAACGCAACAATCTGTGTCTTTGGATTCATCGCTCGAAAATGTGAAATAATGACTTCAAGAGTTGGGCCGCGACCTGCATCATGGATCAAATGAATTTCATCAATAACAAGCACTTGAATCTTTTCTATCCAACTTCGATCATGACGCATCAAGGAATCTGCTTTTTCTGAAGTACACACAATTATATCTGCACGAAACACCCGTCGATCCACCTCATCCAATTCACCGGTGGTAATCCCCACTCGAAAGCCTAATTGCTCAAACCGCTTTAATTCCTCATACTTTTCACGAGCAAGTGCACGTAACGGCACCACATATAATGCTTTTCCACCCTGTTGAGATAACCGATTTACAATCGCAAGATACGCAACGAGGCTTTTTCCAGCAGCAGTTGGAATTGATAAGACTACGTTCTGCCCATTCAGTACCTTAGGAAGTGCTTCTTGCTGTGGAGGATACAATGTCGAAATATTCATCGACGAAAGAATAAACTGAATGTTTTTTGGGAGATCAGAAACCTGCATAATGAAACAGGGAAAGACATAAGTAAAAATAAATATTATCCATTAAAGTTTAAAAAACAAGACATGGAGAATGCATTTATGGGCCGAAGACAAACCATGATGGAAAAATACAAACAACAAATGAAAGCATATAGAAAAAAACGCATGCAACATGATACCATCCCCTATGTACCACCAGATCGTGAAGTGTATGTAATGGACTCAATGAATCCAAAAAAAAAGATAAAAGCAGAAATCCTAAAAATAAAAGTGAAAAGCCACCGAGAAATCATTGATAGTCTTGCCTGTCCGGTCTGCGGCAACCCTATGAAATGGGATTCCAACTGGGAGGCATTTACCTGTGAAAAACATGGAAAAAAGGCAATTTATGAAATTGTTCCGTCTCGATAACAATCACGTACTTATAAGTACATCTTCTGTAATTACCTGCTGGTGATAAGAACGATGGTCGAGGAAAAGATAGGAGTAATTGATCACTTTTTCACCAACATAAACGTTGCTGCCATACAGATCACAAGTGGAGAACTCCGTGTTGGCGATACTATTCATATCGTGGGCGCAACCACCGATTTCACTCAACAAGTGGACCGTATGGAAATTAATCAAAAACTAATTGAAACCGCACATGCAGGAGAGGCTATCGGCATCAAAACCAAAGAACGAGTTCGAGAACACGACCTTGTCTATAAAGTTCCTAAAGGAGAATAAAAAAACATGAAGGAATTAGCAGAAGTTCGAACCTTGAAGGTAAATCGATACATGATTATCGATGATGAACCATGTAAAATCGTAAGTATAACAACCTCTAAACCAGGCAAACACGGAGAAGCAAAGGCACGCATTGAGGCAATTGGCATCTTCGACGGACAGAAACGCAGCATCGTCCACCCCGTAAAACATAAAATCCATGTCCCCATCATCGATAAACGGAATGCCCAGGTACTTTCCCTCATGGGTGAGGACATCGTACAACTTATGGATCTTGAAACCTATGAAACATTTGAAATGCCCATACCCAACGAATTCAAAGGACAACTCGAACCCGGAAAAGAAGTATTATATCTTCAAGCCCTCGGGAAAAAGAAAATCACCCGCGTGTAATGTATTGTAGATTCTCTACGTATGACACTGGATTTCCCCCCCTATTTTGCAGATGCAGAAGCAGATTTCACATCAGCAGACTATATCATTTTTGGCGTTCCCTATGATAAAACATCATCGTTTCGAAAAGGAGCTGCCACCGCACCTAATGCAATCAGACAAGCAAGTTGGAATTTTGAAACCTATGATTTCCAAACAGGAAAAAATCTCGACAGTCAACGCATTCATGACTATGGAAATATCCCTGTAGAAACAATGCCGGTCAATAAAATGATTCAGCACACAAAATCTTTTACAAAGAAAATACTTACCGAGAAAAAAATACCCATCGCCCTCGGGGGAGAACACTCCGTTACACCAGGAATAATTCAAGCTTTTCCAAAAAATTCCGCAGTTATCGTCTGCGATGCGCATCTTGATTTCCGCAATACCTATGAACAACAAGCATACAATCACGCTTGTGTAAATAGAAGAATCAGTGACCATGTAGGGATAAATAACCTTTTTGTTATAGGTGTTCGATCTGCTGAAAAACAAGAACTGATTGAGGCAAAAAAAGCAGGTCTCTACTTTAAAGATGCATTTCATATACAAAAACAAGGAATAAATACCGTCATTAAAGATATATTACAACACGTTTCTGACAAAAAAATATATCTCTCAGTAGATATTGATGTTCTTGATCCCAGCTTTGCACCCGCTACAAGTACCCCTGAACCTTTTGGTATTACCTCTTTTGACCTTCTTACTTTCTTAGACAGCTTTGCCCCCCGCTGCATGGGATTTGATCTTACCGAAGTCTGTCCACCCTATGATCATGGCCAAACCGCTCTTCTTGCTGCAAAACTTATTCGACGCTTTGTAAGCGATATAAGAAGAAAAGGCGTAGTTTAATATAGGTTAATTATGGATTGACCAAGAAAAACTATTTATACCATTTTTGCATTAGATTTATTGATAATTATGGACAAGATTGAGGAATATCTCACCAATAGATTGGTATCAAATAAAAACACCCGGAAACTCTATCGACATCATATTCGGAAATATTTCCAGATCATCAATGCTGATATAAGGACATATTTTCAACCTGACCGAGACTATCAAGCCGACATCATCAGATTTTATAATTCCCTACGAGGCAGACCATTGAAATCAACGCAGACGACAGTAAGTGCGGTAAAACAATTTCTCTGCTATCATGATAAAAAAATAAAAGAGCTTGACCTCTGGGATACTATATCCTTACGGTTAAAAGGTGCAGAGCCGGTCTCAGAGGACTTTATACCTGAACCAGAGGACATCGCAAAGATATTGCAGCATCTTGACGTGAGAGGGCGTGCTGTTGTTCTCATGGGTACATCCAGTGGTATGAGGATTGAAGAACTCATGCTACTGCAGCCGAATGATATACATTTAGATGAAAATCCGGTGCGGATAAATCTTCGAGCAGAAATCGTAAAAGGACGAAAGAAAAAACGAACTACTTTCATCTCAAATGAGGCAAAAAAAGCATTGAATGCATGGCTGCAAGTAAGAGATACCTATTACGAGACATCAAGGAGACGCAGCGGCAACCTACACACCAAAAAAAAGGACGACATCAGAGTTTTTCCTTATGATCAAAAAACGCTTAGAGAATCGCTTTATCGTGCTATGTCCAAAGCCGGATATACTGAACGAGATCCAACCACCGGAAGAATGAAATTACATTTTCATTGTTTCCGAAAATACTTCCGAACCTATTTCGGTAATGCTGACCTTGCAGAGCATCTAATGGGACATAGCGGCTACCTTAGCACGTACAGAAAATATCCTGAGCGAAAACTTGCAGAGGAATACAACAAATACGTTCGCAATATAGCAGTTATTGAGCAGTCACCAGACCTACAGGAAATCAATAAAGAAATGACCGAGAAAGAACAAAGAATTCACAAACTCGAAGATAAAATGCAACAAATGGAACGATTATTAAATGACAAGGAGCATCTTCTTACGATGTATCAAGGAATGATAAAAAACGGTTCAAAATAAATCTCTATTTTTTTTTATAGCCGCTTTGATTGTTTTTTGCAGCATTTTTTTAATTTCAGTCTCATCCATTATTATCAACGGTTTATCGAGAATTAGCTTTGCAGCAAAATATTTTCGAGTTTCTTCGGGCATATCGGGAAAATAAGCATCTGAAAACCGTTTAAAATCTGATTCGTTTTCTGGGGGTTTATCTGTTTCCCAGAAGCGATCCTTTTTCATTTTTTCCCTAATAGCCTCCTGGATGTAGGCAGCAATTGATTTGTACCTATTATCGTTCAACACAATTCTTTGTACTTCGCGTAAGAATTCTTTCGGTAGCGAAACGCCTTGATATTTCCCCCTGGGTTTCGTAGATGCCATTGTATCGCCTACAATACCTATATTGCTAACGGGTTAAAATAAGTTACGATACGCATATCGCAAAGTTTTAAATATACGTGAACGATACAAGTATCGTATGTTTATGTGGGGAGTTTTTGTATGAATCGCAAGTACCTGTGTGTTTGTCTACCAAGAAATCTTGTACAAAAAATCGACGAAAATAAAGAGCGATTAGGATTCGTGAGTAGGGCGGATTTTGTAAAACAAAGCATCAGGAACGAACTTGATCGTTCGGGAGTTAAGTGATATTGTATGAATTTTCTCCAATACAAAACGCCGAGAGAATTGTTCAATGCGACAGGACTCACTGTGAAACAAGCAATTCAACTTGTGGATCGTGAAATTCAAGAATTAAAGGAAGGAAAAAAGGATGACACAATCCGGAGCGATGATTTTTCGTTTTGACGATGTACGGGATTTTTACGAAATAGTTACTTTTATTGAAAATTTATCGAATGTTCGATTGATTTACCAAAAAATGAGTTCGAACGATCGGCTCTACATCACATCTGAATCGGCGATGCGAGGTGAGAGAAAAGGTGTATAGTATAGACCTATGTATATATATAGTATATATATATACGTTTTTTTCCATACTTCACCAATTTGTATTGTCTTTTTGGGGGGGATTAGGATTTGCCAACTAAAGTGATGATCTCCCTTTGGATTGAATCTCAACAGAAGGAAACTTGTAAGGAATTAGGTATCAAATATCCAGAAATATGGAATGCCGGTTATGACGTGAAAATCCCCAAAACGAAACAAGAGCTCAAAGAATCCGCTCAAAAACACAAAGAATTGTATATACAATTTGAACAAATGTATATACGATTAGATGCGGATGAAAAGAAAAATTACGAAAAACTTGACAAACTTTTAGAATGGTATAAGACGATTGACTTAGGACATGGGTTAAGACGAAGCATATCTAATCCAAATATTGATGATTCAAAAATTGTTCAGTATCAATTAAAGAAAAGGAAAATTTCTGGTTTTACTGTAGATCAAGTCTTTGAATATTGGAAAAATAGGGAGGACTCAGGTTGACTGATCTGTCCCATCAGGCTTGTCCTCGGTGCACTGGCCTTCTTGTATTCAGGCCGATAAGTCCAGCATTCGATGACGCTGGTGAAAGATTCGGTTTCAGGCTGCATTGCAAAACGTGTAATTGGTATGATGCTGACCGCTTTTTTGATAAAGCGGATGTCGAAAGAATCTTAGATACGGTTTCATAAATGGTGCAAAACGATGCCAGTAATAATGTATTGGTGCGAAATATGCAACCAACGTTTCAGCAAAAGGATCACTCCTGAAAATCCCGGCTCGGGACGCTGTCCACGTTGCCATCAAACGAAAATACGCAGGATTTTTCCAAAAAAACCAGGCACAAAAACGAGAGATGTTGACTGAAAACTCATTCATACCATACATATACATTGGATAGAGTAATATTTTAAATATAGAATAATTATTAACTGTTAAATAAATAGGTTTACAAAATAATGTATATACATTTCTGTAGTAACTGTTATATATTGAATACACTATTAACAGTGTGTAACATAATGGATCAGGGAGATTTGTCCTGAATTTCCCTGGCATATCTCCTCCCTATTTATTTTGCCCCCCAGGGTTAGGCTGGTACAAAATATGTCAAACTCGAGGGAAAACAAATGCGGCTCTACCGGGGCTGAAATAAATAATAGGAGGATTTTTTCAATGAAATCTTTAAAAGACGATGCCCGTGCGGTGATTGATCTCTCTGTCGTGCTGATGATCGGTATTGCGTTTGTCGGTATGGCTGTTGTCGGTTTCATCATTTGGGTGATCAGGGACAATTTGGGTTCCGAGCTATCTGGTACGGGATATTTCGGTCAGGCCAACAATACGATGGGTAATGTTACCGCGGGTTTTGACTCGGCAGTAAATCTTATCTTAGTGGCTATCACGATCTTTGTTCTTGCCCTTGCAATCTCGGCATTGTTGCTCCTCAGACGGGTGTAATATGTTGCGAAAGCTTTGCGAGAATGTCGAAGGGATGATTGATCTCGGTGTCATTCTGATGATCGGTATTGCGTTTGCTGGCATGCTGGTGATGGGGCTCGTCATGTGGATTGTTGTGTCGGAATTGAATGATTTGCTCGACAGTCCGTCGACGCCCAACGGCAGTTTCCTCACGACACAAAGCAACAACACGCTAATCAATGTCACGGGTGGTTTTGACTCGGCTGTAAACCTTATCTTGGTCGCGATGACTATTTTCATCCTGGCAATCGCGATCTCCGCATTGTTACTGCTAAGACAGCGATAAACACACATCTAAAACCCTCTTTTTTTCTTTTTTTCCTGTTGAAGAATCCATTATAACACCATATGTAAGGTGAAACTCCCTACTTTACAAGGGAAAAACCTTAATCCTAATGATCAATTGTCATTAATTGGGGAGTCAAGCAGTGTGATTATATCACCTCAATCTTGTCCAAAGATTCTGACTCCTCACACCTTGTCACACAGTAACATAATTTAGGGGTTAGTTTTATATATCATAAAAAAAATATCTTATGACTCCTTCTTCTGTTATTTTATCATTCGGTCAGCCATAATTTAATATAGGAAAAAATCATTCAACACGCTCATGAAATCCGAAAAAATTGCGGCAGTTGCTCTAGTACTTATTATCGTAGGTGCCTTTACCGTTTTTTTAACTGCATCCAATTATCCTGATATTTTAGAGAATATCTTTCCTCAACAAAAAACGATATCTGAAGGAAGTCTTGCGGATGTGCATTATATAATTTATTATGCGTCAAATGACACCATCTATAATTCTTCGTATGAGGATCCAACCAACCGTCAAGGTGGAATACCAGTAAAACTATTTGTAACTACTAATAAATCTGAATCCCCACCAGAAGGATATAATGGGTACTCAAATACGATTACTAATGAATACATCCCTGGTTTGATTAACGGATTGATGGGGTTAAAGGAAGGTGACGAATCAGTGACGATAGGCCCCTTAGATCCAGAAAACGCCTATGGAGTAAGCCCTCAGATAGGAACAACATTTAATCTCACAGAAATTGTAGGAACTCGATACATTCTTAAAATAACGGACATTCAAAAAGATGCACCTATGCCTGAAGATTTTATACCCTTTTTAGGTAATGGTACCGTTACCTTATATGAAATTCGAGAAGACTGGCATTATGTAGGGGAAACCGTACAAGAAAAATATCCTGCCTGGTCAAATTCAACAACGATAACTAAGGTGAATGAAACATTGATATGGATGTATACGACGCCTCCTGATGATTTAGATGAATACTTTGATTGGATAACAATTGATCAAAATGTTGGAGAGCAAATTATTTTCCCTGACGATAAAAACACAATTGGAAGCATTAATGACACTGAAATTATTATAACTCATGAACTGGACATTAACGATACAATTTCGGTAATAGGACTCTACGGGCAACAAGCTACGTTTACCGTTGAATCAATAAATGCAACTACCATTAATACATCGTATATTTCAGATCAAGAAACCGGGGAAAAACAATATTTAGATTTTGATAAAAGTACAACTATTCTCAGAAATGAAACAAGAAATATTACGAGTACGTTTCCCGAAATAATTTTTGAATCACAGTTGATACCGGCTATGAAAACCATTGATCCTGATTTCAATATTAGCCTTCATCCCTTAGCTGATGAAACAATCTATTTTGTGGTAGATGTTCAGGAAGTCTATTTGGAAAATTGATCTTGTATATTTTGCTCGACTAGTTGAATAAAATCATCTTCTTTACCGTTAGGTATAGTTGCACCTGCAGCAATGCTATGCCCACCACCTACGCCGTCTATCTGTTTTGCCGCCTGTTTTAACGCCTTTGAGAGATTCAATCCACGATCGACAAGATACTGATCAGCACGAGCAGATACCTTTACGGCTCCTGTTTCCGTGTAGGCAAAACCAATTAATGGAAGGTTTTTGTCAATGTCTTCAGAATTCAGCAACATATTCGTAACAATGCCAAGTATCGTATCTCGAACTCCGTTTTTTGCATGAAAATATTGAACATAGTCCTTTTTAATCAATGGTTCCTCACGGACAAACTGCAATGCTTCCACAAGATTTTGTCTATGACCACGTAATAGATTTCGCGCTTTTTCTAACCAATCATCTCGATCTCCTAAACACACTTGCATGCCAACTTCATATTGTCCATATCGCGCAGTTGAGTTCAAAAGCGTTGCATATTCTTTTGCATCATGAAGCTCTGAGCCGAGAGATTCCTGAGGAAGAATATACACTTCTGAAATAAGACGACGGACATAAGCAGCTCCAAATCCTCTTTGTAATAAACGTTGAGCTATTGATGATAAAATATGTTGTTTTTCCTGATGAGCTAAATCAATCCAATGACGCCATACATCACCATCTTTTAATGGAACTTCTAATTCCTCAAGATAAGCGATACTTGCATATTCACGACCAGAGACACCAGGTATCAATGGATTATTAGCGAACTGGAAAAATTTTGGGAGCGGTCGTGTTTCTCTTCCAAAGTAACAAATGTCGAGGTGAGAATCAAGAATTTGTAGGGATTTTCCATCTTTTAGAATCTGTTGATTCATACCTTGTAATCGCCCGAAACGTTTGTCTTGTAGATCTCCACAGGCACCAACGATAGCTAAGGCAGAGAGATCCTTATTAACTGAATTTATTGCTCTTGCGATTAGATATGTAACACCTGAGCCGCTAATTTCAATGGACCCATCATAGCCAAATAGATGAGGGTTGAGATGAAATTCAAAATTTGAATCAGGAGGACAATGATGATGATCTGTAATGATTTTCGAGATATCCGGGTATTGTGTGCATATGCTACTTCCAAGATCAGTAAACCAAACAAGCTCATGGTTTGCATCAGCGACATTTTTCATTATTGATTCATCGAGTTGTTTTACAAACTCTAAGCTATATTGTTTACCAAGACGATCTAACGTTCGAGATGCAATTGCTCCTGCTGCAATCCCATCAGCATCAATGTGTGTTATGATATGAATATCTTGTGCTTGTGTGATAATTTGTTTTATTTCTTCTGCACGAGTCTGCAAAATACACCCCTTAACGCAATGGGTATAACGAATTGAGGTGATATGTGTTGTGGTTTATCTATAACGCGTTATTGCCCCGCAAGTTCTTTGTAATTTTGATATCGTTTTTGAATGGTGTTTTGTAATTTAGAATGAAGCCGGTCTGCCTCCTCAGGAAATGTTTTTTCAAGTGCTGCATAGCGGACTTCGCCACGGAGAAAGTCTCTGATTGTTCCATTTGGCTCCTTCGAATCGAGTTGGAGGGAATTTTTACCGTGTTCTTTCAATCGTGGATCGTATCGATAAAGAGTCCAATAGCCTGATTCAACAGCTTGTTTTTCTTCTGCTTGTGATTTCCCCATGCCAGCTTTTATCCCATGGTTAATACACGGTGCATAGGCAATAATTAAAGAAGGACCCGGGTAAGACTCTGCTTCTTTAATTGCTTTTACAAATTGATTCTTATTTGCTCCCATGGCCACTGAAGCAACATACACATAGCCATAGGTCATGGCCATCATCCCAAGATCTTTTTTGATGGTTTTTTTGCCTGATTCTGCAAATTTTGCAATAGAACCAACCGGAGTTGCTTTTGAGGACTGACCACCTGTGTTGGAATATACTTCTGTGTCAAAGACCAATACATTGATATCTTCATTCATCGCAAGGACGTGATCAAGTCCTCCATAGCCGATATCGTATGCCCAGCCGTCTCCACCAACAGACCAGATGGATTTTTTGGTGAGCATATCTTTTGATTCCCAGATTTCATTGATGAGTTTGTCATCATGGTTTTCTTTGAGAAGTTCTTTTATTTTTTCTCCAAGCTGTTGTGATTGTTCGGCATCGTTATAATTTTGAAGCCATGAAGTGAATGCTTCTTTGAGTTCTTCTGTTGCTGAGGTTGATGCTTTTTTGATGAGATCTACAAGTTTTGCCCGCCGCTGTAATGTTGCAAGGACCATGCCAAAACCATACTCTGCATTATCTTCAAAAAGGGAATTACCCCAGGTTGGTCCATGTCCTTTTTCGTTTACAGTGAAGGGAACACTTGGTGCCGAGCCACCCCAAATAGATGAGCAGCCGGTTGCATTGGCAATCAGCATTCGGTCGCCAAAGAGTTGTGTGATAGTTTTGAGATACGGTGTTTCACCACAGCCCGCACAGGCGCCAGAAAACTCAAGGAGTGGTTTTTGAAATTGTGATCCTTTAACAGTGTATTTATCAAAGCCTCCGTTACGTTGCGGAATGGTTTCTACATATTTTTGGAGAGGCTTTTGTTGGTCAAGTTGAGTCGAGAGTGGTTTCATGACCAGGGCTTTTTCTTTTGCAGGGCATATATCTGCGCAATTACCACATCCTACGCAATCTTCAGGGTATACCTGAATGCGAAATTCAAGATTGCTGTCATCTTTGGTGTTTGCTTTGATGGTCTCAAAGCCTTGGGGGGCATTTTGTTTTTCATCTGTGGCAACCAGAACTGGACGAATGGATGCATGTGGACAGACCATTGCGCATTGATTGCATTGAATACAGTTTTCTTTGATCCACTCTGGAATATTAATGGCGACCCCTCGTTTTTCGTATTTGGTGGTCGCGGTGGGGAAGAATCCACCCGGTGTGAAGGCGCTGACGGGGAGTTTATCTCCTTGCTGAGCAAGCATTGGTTCCATGACCGTTTTTACAAATTCAGGTTTTTCTGATTCTTTTTGTCGCGTATCTGTCAGGTGTTTCCATTCTTCAGGATACTCGATCTGTTGAATACTTTCGATTGCTGCATCGACTGCTTTCCAGTTCATTTCAACGACATTTTTTCCTTTCTTTCCGTAGGTGTCTTCAATTGCTTGTTTGAGATATTTCACTGCATCATCGATAGGGATGACGTTTGAAAGTTTGAAAAAGACTGTTTGCATCACCATGTTGATGCGACCTCCAAGTCCAACCTGTTCTGCAATGTGTACCGCATCAATGTTGTAGAATTGAAGATTTTTTTCTGCCATTGTTCGTTTAAGAGAGTTGGGCAGTTGTTCTTCCATTTCGGCAAGTGACCATGGTGAATTAAGTACAAACACACCTCCTTTTTTGATTCCATCAAGAAGATCATATTTGGTAACATAGGACGGATTATGACAGGCAATATAATCAGCTTTGTCGATGAGATACGTTGAATGGATGGGATGTTTGCCAAATCGAAGATGTGAAACGGTTACTCCTCCTGATTTTTTTGAATCATAGGCGAAATATCCCTGAACATATTGATCGGTGTTGTCTCCGATGATTTTAATAGCATCTTTGTTTGCTCCGACCGTTCCATCTCCGCCTATTCCCCAGAATTTACAGCGGACAAGTCCTTCAGGAGATGCATCAATGGGTTCTCCAAGAGGAAGTGAGGTGTGTGTGATATCATCGATGATTCCAACAGTGAAATGATTCTTTGGTTTGTCTTGTTTGAGATTGTCAAGAACAGCTTTGGCCATTGTTGGGGTAAATTCTTTTGAACCAAGGCCATATCGGCCACCTACAACAGAGATATCTCTGTTCCAATCTTTTAAGACACTGCAGATATCAAGATAGAGAGGTTCTCCGAATGCGGTGGCCTCTTTTGTGCGATCAAGGACGGCGATTTTTTGGACTGATTTTGGGAGTGTATCAAAAAAATGTTCTGCAGAGAACGGTCGATATAATCGAACTTTGATCAGTCCAACTTCTTCACCGTGAGAGGTGAGATATTCAACTGCTTCTTCAACTGCTTCGCAGCCTGATCCCATCATGATAATAACACGTTCAGCAGTAGGACTTCCGATATAGTCAAAAAGATGATAGCTTCGGCCAGTAAGCTGTTCAACCTTTCTCATTTCTTCTTCAACAATCTCGGGTACCTTTTGATAAAATTTGTTTGCTGCTTCGTTTACTTGGAAATAGATATCAGGATTTTGTGCAGTTCCTCTAAGATGGGGATGTTCGGGGTTCATCGCACGTTGACGATGCTGCTTGATGGCATCCCAGTCTACAAGTTGTTTAATATCTTCGTATTCGATCATTTCTATCTTTTGTATTTCATGTGAGGTGCGAAATCCATCAAAGAAATGGACAAAAGGAATACTTGCTCGGAGTGATGAGAGATGAGCGACTAGAGCCAGATCCATTACTTCTTGTATAGAATTGGAGGACAATAGGGAAAATCCAGTGGCACGGGCTGCCATGACATCTTGATGATCCCCAAATATAGAGAGCGCCTGACCTGCGATTGCACGGGCGGACACATGAAAGACCGTAGGCATGAGCTCGCCTGCGATTTTGTACATATTTGGAATCATAAGAAGAAGACCTTGTGAAGCCGTAAATGTGGTTGCGCAGCCTCCAGCACTTAACACACCATGAACCGCTCCTGATGCACCACCTTCAGATTGCAGTTCAGAAACTTTCAACACTTGATCAAATATATTTTTTCGACCATATGCGGCCCATTTATCTGCCACCTCGCCCATAGAGGATGAAGGTGTGATTGGGTAAATTGCTGCAACATCACTAAATGCATAGCCTATATGTGCAGCTGCGGTATTTCCATCAATACTCTTCATCTTGGACTCTTCATCTGATTTAGTTCGCACTACGGTTTGTTGCTCTTTCATATCTTGCACCACATCGCTCACTTATTATATCGTATATAATATAGTAGAGATAATCACACACGGGTAAGCAAGACCCCTACATAAATATTTGGATACCTTTTGTTTATTACATAATTTTTAAAAACTATTCGCAGATTGATCCCTAAGAGGAGAAACTATGGAGCTAAATCTGTTTACTCTTTCTATACCAATTGGAGCAGCCGTCGCATTACTTTTTGCATTTATTCTCTATTTCGTGATTCGTCGACAGGATGCAGGAACTGAAAAAATGAAAGAATTAAATTGCGCTATACGAGAAGGAGCAATGGCTTTCTTAAATAGTGAATATAAAGTACTTACTATTTTTGTTGCTGTTGTGACGGCGCTTCTTTTTATTGCATCGTTTATTGAGGGAAGTAATATCGAAATAGGGCTTTCCGTTGCATTTCTAATAGGAGCTATTTTTTCTGCACTGTCCGGAAATATCGGAATGCGTATTGCCACCATGGCAAATGCTCGTACCGCTGCTGGGACTCAAAAAAGCCTTGCTAAAGGATTCTCTATTGCTTTTTCAAGTGGCGCGGTCATGGGCATGTGTGTTGTCGGTCTTGGAGTACTAGGTGTTTTTGGTCTTTTTTTTAGCTTTACTCAATTTTTCTCTTTTGATGTGGTTACTGCAACAAATATGTTATTTGGTTTTGGGTTTGGCGCATCATCTATTGCGCTCTTTGCCCGAGTTGGTGGCGGCATTTATACGAAAGCAGCAGATGTTGGCGCTGATCTTGTAGGCAAGGTAGAAGCTGGTATCCCTGAGGATGATCCGCGGAATCCTGCAGTTATCGCTGATCAAGTGGGAGATAACGTCGGTGATGTTGCAGGAATGGGAGCTGATTTATTTGAGTCCTATGTGGATTCACTGATTGCTACTATGGCACTTGCTGCGGTAAGCATGGCTGTTGTGTTACAAACAGGTGCTTCGGAGACACTTGGTCAATTGATTTTGACGGAGGCAACCGTTGATGCTGCATTATGGCTTCCGCTTGTTCTTGCAACTATTGGAATTTTTTCATCCATTGCAGGAATCCTTCTTGTATTAGTTGGTGGGGGATCAAATATCTATGGTGCGCTTCGGAACTCCTTATATCTTGCAGCTGTGCTCACCGCAATTCTCACTGCTCTTGCCACATGGTTTCTGCTCGGTGATCTTAATCCATTTTATGCCATTCTTGCAGGTCTTGCAGCGGGGCTAATTATTGGTTTTAGTACAGAATATTATACATCTGAAAAACGGAAACCTGCTCAAAGCATTGCTAAAGCCGCTGAAACAGGACCAGCAACGGTAATAATTCAGGGATTACAGGTAGGAATGATAAGTACGATCATACCTGTTATCGCTGTGGTTTCAGCTATGCTTGCAGCCTATTATTTCGCTGATTTCTATGGTGTTGCTATTTCGGCAGTGGGTATGCTTTCCATCCTTGGTGTATCCCTTGCAACAGATTGTTACGGCCCTGTTGCGGATAACGCACAAGGCATATCTGAGATGGCCGGAATGGGTCAAGAAGTTCGGGAAAAAACAGAGCAACTTGACGCAGTGGGAAATACAACAGCTGCTATGGGTAAAGGTTTTGCCATTGGATCTGCAGCAATTACTGCTCTTGCGTTGATTTTTACCTATATTACAACGGCGGGGGCAATGGGATATCCGATAGCCTTAGATCTGTCAAATCCAAACGTCGTTGTAGGTATCTTTTTGGGTGCAATGCTGCCGTTTGTTTTCACCGCACTTACCATAGGCGCAGTGGGACGAGCTGCCTATCAAATGGTTGAAGAGGTACGCAGACAATTCAAAGAACTCAACCTGTTAAAAAGCGACAAGAACAAACCAGATTACAAGGGCTGCGTGGCGATTAGTACAAAACAAGCATTAAAAGAGATGATACTGCCAAGTCTTCTTGCGGTAGTAAGCCCCATCGTTGTAGGTCTCATTTTAAAACCCGAAGGCTTAGGAGGGCTTTTAATTGGATCTATTGCAACAGGGTTCCTTCTTGCGGTTTTTCTTGCAAATTCTGGCGGTGCATGGGATAATGCAAAAAAATATATTGAATCCGGAAATCTTGGCGGAAAAGGATCAGATAACCATAAAGCAACAGTGATCGGTGATACCGTTGGTGATCCCTGCAAAGACACCTCCGGACCCTCATTAAATATACTAATTAAATTAATGTCAATTGTATCATTAGTATTTCTTCCGTTGTTTATTCTGTTTCAATAAACTAAATAGAAAAAGAAATTCTAAAATAGACCTAATGGTATAGCACCCGGCAAGTATTGGGAGGTATGATCTCATATGAAAAAAGAATTCAAAGAAGGCAACATTGTTATTATTGTTGATTATGATAAATGCACAGGAGCTGGTGAATGTGTCACCGCTTGTCCTGTGGAAATATTTGAACTTTCAGATGGCAAAGCTGTCGCAAAAAACATCGGTGAGTGCATTGAATGTTGTGCCTGTGTGAGTGCTTGCCCACATGATGCCATTGAGCACAGTTCCTGCTAAAAAAAAAATTCTCTTTTTATAAGAGGATCCCTCCGTTTCATATTTTTTGTGATATCTTGAAAGCAAACATACCCCGGTACAAGATACGGTTTGTATCTACCTGGCCAACAGATGAGATTGTTGATCTTTATAAGATAGGTGGATGGTGGAAAAAATCCTATAGTTCATCACACCTTTTGCAACTAATTGCTCAAAGTTTTGTGTTTGCAATTGTTTATGATACTCGAGAAAAAAAAGCAGTGGGAATGGGTCGAGTACTTTCGGATGGTATGTCAGATGCATACATACAAGATTTTGTCATCCATCCTGATCATCGTCGAAAGGGACTCGGAAAAGAACTACTTACCATGCTTATCGATTATTGTCATCAACACAAGATTACCTGGATAGCAATCATTGCTGAACCCAATAGTCACACCTTTTATAGAAAAAATGGCTTTTCTGAGATGAAAGATCACACGCCTATGCAGTATCACTTTGAGGGATAATCATTTCGATACAGTTATCTGATTTTCAAAAAATTACCCTGGATGATCGATTCTTATTTTACAAATATTTTGAATCCTATCCACCACTACACAGTGATTATAGATTTACCACTATGATCAGCTGGATGCAATATATTAATTATTACTTCATGGAAATCAAGGACCATCTTCTTATCTATACAAAAAAAGATGGAAATATCACGTTAAGACCACCTATAGGAAAATATGATTCCTCATTGCTTAAAGAAGTGGCGATGTTTGCAAAAAAGGTCGGAGGTCCCTACCCAATGGGTGTTATTGAATCGCCAATGAAGAAGCGAATGGAAAAAACCTTTCCTAAATTCAGCTTTAGTAGTCATCGTGATTATTTTGATTATGTGTATCTTTCCTCTGATCTGGCCGCACTTTCTGGATCAAAATATAGCAAAATTCGCAATCGATTGAATAAATTTAACCGAAACTATTCCTACACAGCTGAACCTCTTAGAGAAGAGAACGCAGATGAAACAAAACACTTTCTGCATCGGTGGTGTCTCTGGAAGGGTTGTTCATCCGATGAGCTGCTTCGTCATGAAAAAAAGGCAGTTTTTTATTCAATTGATCATTTTTTTGAGTTGGGTCTTTCAGGTGTTGTGCTTCGTATTGACGACAAGATTGAAGCGGTTGCTGTCTTTGAAAGGATGAATGAAGATACTGCTGTGGTACATTATGAAAAAGCATCTCCATATTTTGATGGGATTTATAAGGCGATTAATAAAGAAACCGCCGAAAGAGTACGAAACGACTTTCGATTTATAAATCGACAGGAGGATATGGGTGTTCCTGGGCTACGAAAAGCAAAACAATCCTATCGGCCACATCATCTAATTGAAATCTTTCATGTAAGACGAAGAGATATTATTTTTTAAACAAACTATGTTACTACTTTTTTTAGTGTTTGATCTGTGTTTCTTTCTGTACTAATCTACACAGTCGACATGTTTCGAAGACTACTTGTTTTTCAAAATGGATAATTTTTTGTGTTGAGATAAGAATTTCTTGTTGTATCTTTTGATTTTTTATATCTACATGTCCTCGCTTCTGCGAAAGATATTGACAGATTGCAGCTGGAGTAACTCCTAATTTTTTTGCTGCGTCTCGTTGTGTCAGTCCAAATTTAGTAATCATGGTACGTGCAATTTCTTTTCGTATGGCCGGAAGTAATTTCCAGGTGATCTGTTCGCAGGACGTGTGTTGCATGAAGGTTTTTTCGAATATGCCTACTTAAGTTTAACGACTGGTAATGATTAAGGGCCCGGATTGCTATGGAAAACAAAATAACTTTAATAGAGATCACTGATTGCAAACTACGGTGAACCTGATGCCAAGCATCCGTACAGACCTAGCTGGAATACCGCTTGCTAATCCTTTAATGCTTGCCTCTGGAATTATGGATGAAGACCGGGGAAGTCTGATGCGGATGATGACTGCTGGTGCAGGAGCAATCGTGACAAAATCTATCGGTCTGAAAGCACGAACCGGATATGCAAATCCTACTGTTATAGAGGTTTTTGGGGGCATCATTAATGCAATGGGTCTACCAAACCCGGGGATTAAACAGTATCAAGAAGAACTGAAGAATCTATCCTCATCAAAGACACCAATTATTGGAAGCATCTACGGCAGAAATGCGAAAGAATTTCGGATCCTCGGGGTGGATATGCAAAAAGCAGGTGTTCACGCCCTCGAACTTAACCTTAGCTGCCCCCACGCTAAAGGATACGGGCTTGAGATCGGATCGGATCCAACACTTGTTCGACAGATCACGCACACTGTAAAACAGGCCGTTGACCTCCCTGTTTTTGTAAAACTTTCTCCCAATGTTACCGATATCACTGCAATTGGAATAGCAGCTGAAAAAGCCGGAGCTGATGGGGTCGTAGCCATCAATACAATAAAAGCAATGAAAATTGACATTGAAACAAGAATTCCTCTACTTTCAAATAAAATCGGCGGGTATTCAGGTCGGGCAATCAAACCAGTTGGCATTCGATGTATTTACGAACTTAAAAAAGCACTGACCATTCCCCTTATTGGCGTAGGCGGGATTGAATCTGCAGAGGATGTAGTAGAATATCTTCTTGCAGGGGCATCGGCGGTTCAAATTGGAACCGCACTCTACACACAAGAAATAGAGGTATTTTCCACAATCACAAAAGATCTCTTATCCTATATGAAAACACATCATATTTCTACGCTCTCAGAAATAATAGGAGCGTCACATCAATGAACAGTCCTACTATCTGCAAAATCATACAAACACAAATGGAAACTCCAGATATAAAAACACTATTTTTTTCCTACTCTTCATCAGTTGAACCAGGACAATTTTTTATGATATGGATACCAGGGGTTGATGAAATTCCCATGAGTGTTTCTTCTATTTCAAAAAAAGAGTTTGGTATCACCGTCAAACGTATTGGTGAAGCAACAAAAGCATTATTTGATTTAGATAAAAATGCAAAAATAGGAGTTCGAGGACCATACGGAAACACCTTTGATCTCTCTACACAAAATATCTTATTTGTTGGAGGTGGATCCGGGGCTGCGATGCTTGCACCCGCAATTGAACTGGCACGACAACAGAACAAAAAAGCAACAGTTGTTTTAGGAGCAAAAACAAAAAAAGAGCTGATTTTTATAAAACGATTGAAAAAAACAGGTGCCACTGTTCATGTGGCCACCGATGATGGATCAGAAGGATTTCATGGAAATGCATCATCCTATGTGGTCAAACTCTTAAAGAAAAATTCTCATTTTGAGTCTATTATTACCTGTGGTCCAGAATTAATGATGCATCAACTCCTGCAGCAGATTTCCGATATTCCTTTTCAGGCTTCACTTGAACGATATATGAAATGCGCAATCGGTCTTTGTGGTCAATGCTGCGTTGGAAAGGGTATGCGCGTCTGTAAGGAAGGAACAATTTTCACACGAGATCAACTACAGAGCTTTGAAGATTTTGGACGATATACTCGTGATGCCTCAGGACAGAAAATATGGTTGAGGAAACAATGAGATTCAACAGAGTATATCTCTTTGGTGGTCTTGTCATTCTTTGCATATTTCTTAGTTTTTTTGCTATAGCACCTCTAACAACCCCTCCTGCAAACAAATGGGCTCTTAGCCTCACACAGATAGACAAACTTCATCAATTAGGCCTTGGTGGATCTGGCGTACGCATTGGTATCATCGACACGGGTTTGGACAACACACATCACGACTTCAATCAAAACTCGTTTATTGAATGGCAAGATCAAGTCACCAATTCATCCTCATTTTGTGATGCAGATGGATATGGTACTCATCTTTCAGGATTACTCGTCTCAGAACCTTCATTCACCGGTCTGCTCTCAGGGATACACATGAGAGGGATCGCCCCTGATGCACAATTAATTATAGCAAAAGTAGTCCCTCCAAATCTCTATTTCTACAAAGGAAGTTCTGATGCAAACATTGCTTCTGCGGTTACCTTTTGCCTTGACTCTCAAGCAGATATCATTCTCCTCTCACTTGGGATTGCTCCGGAACAGATAAATTTTCAGGACCTAAAAATGACCTCAAATAGCCTATTAAAGGCAACTCAAAAAGGTGTCTACGTCGTAGTTCCTGCGGGAAACGATGGTGAAGACGATGATGGTGATGTATGTCTGCCGGGTAGAATCCCCGAGATCATCACTGTGGGTTCAGTTTCTTCAACACAAACCATCTCACCATTTAGCTCACGAGGTCACCAATATCCCAGCAGCAACCACCCGCATAAAAAACCAGAACTCGTAGCACCAGGCGATTCAATTCTCTCCACATATCCAAATGGGGCATATGCTTCACTAAGTGGAACATCGCAAGCAGCATGCTATGTCGCAGGAATTATCTCTCTTCTTCTTGAAGCGTATCCACAATATCAAACTAAAAACAGAAGCACAGCTAATGAATCAACCGTTTTGTTATTCAAACAAATTCTTGCGGAATCTGCAAAAAAAATCGATAGTCTTCAAGATCAAACTACACTTTACAGTCATGATGATCGCGTTGGATATGGGCTAATCCAAGCATATGAAGCATATAAAATGCTAGGAGAGTATACCTAATCATGGTGAGCGTTATATGACGGTTTATTGTGACGAAATCCATGTTGAGTCCGCGGACGAAGTTGAATTGATTGATATTACTAAAAAGATACAAAAATGCGTTGAAAAATCAGGGTTAAAAAAAGGAATTGTTTGTATCTATGTTCCAGGTTCAACAGGGAGTCTGACCACAATTGAATTTGAACCTGGTCTTCAGAGGGATTTTCCTGAAGTTTTAGAAAAAGTTGCACCAAAAAATCAATACTATCATCATCATGAAACTTGGCATGATGACAACGGTCATTCCCACGTACGAGCTAGTCTCATGGGTCCAAGTATCACTATTCCTTTTCAGAAAAAGAAAATCATTCATGGAACCTGGCAGCAGATTGTTTTTGTTGAATTGGACACCCGGCCTCGAACACGTTCATTAATTGTACACATTATTGGCGAATAAACTGGAGTTGTTCACCAAGTATTTATATGAATCCTTTGCGGATCGAAACGATCCAGCTTTCTACTCTTCTCTGCAGGGTATCCTAATGCGATAAGCGAAAAGGGAAGAATATGTTTTGGAATAGCAAGCAACGTACGCATCTGCTCCATCCTGTCCTCCCGAGGATAGATACCAAGCCAACAGGCACCAAGACCATACGCATGAGCCGCAAGTAATAAGTTTTGTGTTGCCGCAGCACAATCAATTGGTGAATACTGTTTGTAGCGCTCCCGTTTTTTATTTGCACAAATCAAAATGGCCTTGTCAGCATCTTCTATAAGTTTTGCGTTTGGATGAAATGCAGGAATTTTTCGAAAAAGCTGTTTGTCATCAAGAATAACAAAATCCCAGGGTTGTTGATTACCCGCAGAAGGCGCACTGCAAGCAGCACGGATAAGCTCATATAAAACAGCTATTTCAATAGACTGAGCAGTATAGGTTCGAATACTTCTCCTTGTAAGAAGAAAATCAAGAAAATCTGCTTGATTCATAGTATCCCTGCATTTAATAATATTATAAAAATCTGTAGGTAGCATCTTATTTTTATTATGAAATAAAGAATATATTTTAAACAAAAAAAATCTGGGGAAAAAACGCCCCATCGTAAATTGTATGTATTGCAATCGAACTTCAAGAGTTATGTAAACGATAGACATTCAACAGTAAAATCATCATCGTCAGATGGAGAAATCCTAAATGAAGCAGATGTTGTCACTCCCTCAGCTTTTGCCTCCAACGTAAGATCCTTTATGGTGACATAAAGTGTGACTGCATAGGTAGGTTGCTGCATATACAAATCATTTTCATTCACCGGATATTCAAGTATTTCTGAACTAATTACAAGGAAGGATTCTCCATGTTTTAAATCTCCAATTTTCAATTCGCAGGTTGCGTCAAGCGTATTCGTATTTTCTATTGATATCGAAATATCTCGTCCTTTCGTCGCCTGCTTTCCAATTGTTCCAAACAAGTCCAGGGGTTGAACGACAAATACTGCAGCGCCAATAATAGCAACCAAACAAATAAGTAGGAGCCCCATGACGGCGGTTCTTCTCGAAATTTTTTTCAATGAAACCGGAAGACGAATTCGGGTCCATTGTTTATTGATTTGTTCTTTGGTTTCCTTTGTTTGTGCGGGGGTATTCTGCGAGGTACACTTAGAGCAATAAAAGGTACCATCTGAAAGGTTATTCCCACACAAAGGACAAAACCGATATCCTGCAAGTTTTTCATTACCACAGTATGGACAAAACGTGTGATCTGCTTGGATTTGTTTTCCACATTCTGGACAATAATTCATTGTGTATCCCATCCTGTTTTTTTGATTTTTTTTTTAGAAAAATTCAATGTAGTAATCTCGTTTTCACTATAAATAATTTCACAAAAAATAGGCTGGAAAAAAAAGAAAAAGAGGTGAGGAAGGTTAGCTGTAGTTAGTATCGATAAGTTCCAAATCTATGTTTTTGAGATTTGGTGTAATTTCCTCGAAGTTACCTTGCATTTTTACGATAAAACCGGCATCAGGTGCATAGTAATAGCGACCGAGTCCACCGATAACAGATATATTATAAGCAGAGAACGTTCCTGCATCCACCGTTATTTGTTCAGTTGAATTACAGAAAAACGCATACGGGACGCTAAGAATCTTAAAGGTGTTATTAATTCCAATAACTTTCATTGCATCCTCAAGATCTAGTATAGGTAAGAGTATATCAACTTCAGGTGGAAGAAGATCATATCCGACGATTTCCAAGATGCGGTTAATGATATCAATTACATACAACCAAAATGATCTGACTTGTCCGCTGATAGTAAAGATATTTTCGCTAAGATTCCAGGTTTTATTTTCCATTAAAGGAAAGTCAAGAAATGCAAGTGGTTCCTCAAATTCTACTTCCAAGCTGACGTCTCCGGGAATTGGAATATCTTTGAGTTCGAAGGGTAGATCAAAGTAGGGTTGCTCCCAGACGTATACCATTAATCGCCCTTCAATAAAGAGATCGATATGTTTGAATCCAAGATTTGTCTTCTGAATCAACATTGAACCTGTTAGCTCAGAGGGTGGCAGCTCCACAGTGACATTGATGGGTCCATCTCCCATATCCGCATAGATATCGCAGTTTCCACTCACGGTTGCATCAACCGATAGGTTGTAGTAGTCTCCACTGTCATCGACAACTTCTAGTGTTAAATCTGATATTTGAATGATCGCAATAATACTTCTATTGCCTTCCTCTATATTGATGATATAATCGTTGATACGATACGTCCAGTAATCACCAATCTCCCAGAGTGGGACATCATCATCAAATAATGTTTGCATTGATTGATTTTGAATATTCTGTTTTTTAAATTGTAGAGGTGGTTGAGCAACAGAGAAAAAGGTTGCAAGCAACAGCGTCGTTATTAAAACTACAATAATTTTTGTTTTCATATTATTCCCCCACTTGAGGCGTATGCCATATTAGTAAATGGTGTAAGATGTCTTAAGTCATTAGGTAATATAAACATTTCGCTTACAGATCTATTGGTGATGAGCCTAGCTAAACAAATGCTTTTATAAACCAATGATAATGTCAAGGGCTGATGACAGCAATACTCCAGGTAGCTCTTGATCTTCTAAATCGCCATCGGGCATTACAAATTGCCTCTGAAGCTATTGAGGGTGGTGCAGATTGGCTTGAAGCAGGGACCCCACTTATCAAAAGCGAAGGGTTAGATATTGTGCGCAGTCTCAAACAGCAGTTTACCGACACTACAATCGTTGCCGATATGAAAACAATGGATACGGGAGCTGTTGAAACAGAAATCGCAGCAAAGGCAGGTGCTGATGTCATCTGTATTCTTGGTGCCGCAGAAGATTCAACGATACAAGAAGCAGTAAAAGCAGCACGTCGCTTCGGCGCAAAAATTATGGTTGATCTTATCAATGTTAAAAATAAGATCAAACGAGCACAACAACTAGAAAAAATCGGAGTTGATTATCTCTGCACACATGTTGGTATCGATCAACAAATGATGGGGCAATCGCCCGTTGAAACGGTTACTCTGTTGGCAAAAAAAATATCTCTACCTATCGCTGTTGCAGGGGGGCTTAATAGTGAGACCGTTGTTCCCACCATCAAAGCAGGAGCTTCAATAATTATTGTTGGAGGAGCAATTACTAAGGCACCAGATGTTAACTCGGCAACAAAAACTATAAAAAAAGCAATCATTCAGCAAAAAAGTGTACCCACTACACTTTATAAGAAATATAGCCGTAATGATTTAACAAAAGCTTTTTCGATGGTATCTACTCCAAACATATCAGATGCCATGCATAAGAAAGGAGTAATGCAACATATTCGACCTATCAGAACTGGCTTTCATATGGTTGGACAAGCATTTACCGTACGAACCATGAATGGAGACTGGGCAAAACCCATTCAAGCCATCGATCAGGCACAACCGGGACAGGTTGTCGTCATTGACGTCTCTGGAGGAAACATCGCGGTATGGGGAGAACTTGCAACTTGGAGTGCGAAAATAAAAAAGCTGGCCGGTGTTGTTGTTGATGGAGCAGTTCGTGATTTTGATGATCTCATCGATATGAACGTTCCCATTTTTAGTCGCAGCGTCACCGCAAATGCAGGAGATCCAAAAGGTCTTGGAGAAATCGGCATTGAGATCACTTGTGGCGAACAACTCGTTCAAACAGGAGACTGGATTATTGGTGATGATTCTGGAGTGGTAGTTGTTCCTCAAAAACAAGCGCAGGAGATTGCAAATCGTGCGTTAGATGTTAAAGAACATGAGAATAGAATACGGGAGGAAATCAAAAACGGAGGATCCTTAAATTCTGTACTTAAACTAAAGAAATGGGAGAAAGTCATCGGATGAAAAAAATTGTTTTTTTCAATGACCTAATTAAGCTTCCCAAAGCGCTTGCTTTTTTTGACATCGAAGATTTTATCAACAAAACCTTTCCTTTAAAACTACATATGGGTGAAAAACACAACAAACATTTTGTTCGACCATCGTTTATTGCCTATGTGGTGAAAATATTAAAGAATCTGCCCTCTTCACCATACCTATTAGATTCAACCGTAGCCTATCCCGGTTTACGGCATACAAAAAAAGGGTATCTCAAACTTGCAAGAGAGCATCACTTCACCGAAGATACGATAGGATGCCCAGTTGTTATTGATGACTCGGGAATACGCCGAGAGGTTGAGAATCGAGTTTACAATGTTGTGGATCATATTTATTATTCGAAATATATCTTTGCTGTATCTCATGTGAAAGGACATATTGCAGCGGGAATGGGTGGTGCAATTAAGAATTTTGGTATGGGTGGTGTAACAAAGGATACAAAAATTCAAATGCATCATGGAAGTCGCCCAGAGTATAATAAGGATTCCTGTACGTTTTGTGGCATCTGTGCAGAGGTTTGTCCTTTTAATGCTATTGAAATCAATCAAACTCAATGGCATCGAGATAACAAAACCTGTTTTGGATGTGGCGTCTGCGTGGAAAACTGTGCATCTCAAGCTTTATCCTACCGGGATGCCGACCTACAATTTGTGTTAGCCTGCGCCGCAAAAGCATGTGTGCAGGAAAAATCTGTTCTTTACCTTAATGAGTTAAAACGAATATCAAAAAGCTGTGATTGTGATCCGGATGCAGGTCCTCTTATCTGCCCAGATATAGGATATATCGTTGGTGATGATCCGGTTGCTGTTGATCAAGGGTCACTTGATTTAATTAATGAAGTAAGGCCACAAGTATTTGAAAAAGAAAATAAGGTGGATCCATCAAAACAGATCCACTACGGCGAGCAAATTGGGTTAGGATCCTCAAAGTACCAATTGATCGAGTTATAACTCTCTTTTTTTTATTTTATTGGTGGTCGACCGATAGGTAGGAGTGTTTTACCATATGTTTCGTTGATTACTTCTGCCATCGCAAGGTAAATCGCGCTAAATCCACAGATTATTCCTTCGATTCCTATCCATCCTCCGCTGATGATACCCCAATCTTTTAAGGCAAGCAAGTAGAAGAGGATAAACAGTGTCAGAAACACAACAGACAAGGCAATGTTCTTTTTTAAGGCACTTACAAACATAAACATGGTAAATAGCCCCCACATGAACAGGTACCAGCCCATGAATGTAGGATCAGTTGCAGTTGTCCGTGTGCCATCGCTGATAATCTCCGGGATAAGCCAAAGAGCAACTAATGATATCCAGAAGAGACCATAGGATGTAAATGCGGTAACGCCAAACGTGTTATTTTTTCGAAATTCAAGAATCCCTGCGATAATCTGTGCAAGCCCCCCATAAAAAATTCCCATCGCAAGTATCATCGATGAAACGGGAAACATAACTGGGTCCGTGTTATGAATATTGAGAAGCACTGTGGTCATCCCAAAACCCATAAGACCAAGGGGGGCTGGATTTGCTAACATGCTTTTTTCAGCCATTAATGCATCACGTGGCTGCCGAATAAAAATGTTATTTAAAAATCTATCGCATTTAAGTGAAATCATATCGCTTAATTTTCTCAACAATTACGATAACATCGTTTAAAATCTGTCACCAAAAAATGTAATCTTATTTCCAAAATATGACGACAAATCCTGAAAAAATTAAGGATAAGATAATAAAAATGATAAGTATCCGGTAGAGAAGAAGTTTTATTTTTGCTTTCATGAGCGTATCTCTAAATAAAATCTATTAAAATCTACTAAAATGTTTTGCTTTTTTGTTTTTAACCGTGTTTCTTTTTGTACTTTTATAAATCCGTCCTTGACTAATTTTTTATCTGTGTTCTCATGTAATATGGGTATCGTTTCCATAGAGTAATCTCCAGTTTCGTCGATGGTTTGTATTATTTCTTCTTTGTTTTCGGCGATCCATTTTACAAGTCTCTTGCTGTCATTCTTGAAAATGGGGCCTATTTGTGAGTGAATCGGTTGTATATCTGTGATTTTTCGTTCCACATCTGGTTTTTTAGGGATAAATTGATGATTTTTAGGATATTTAAGGGTTGTTATAATAATATCTTTGTTATCTTTTAAATGGCGAGCTGTTTCAGAAGATGCGTAAGTAGCAACTGCATGAAGCGGTGCGTTGAGAGGTATTGCGTGCTCACTTTTGTAGGCTCTAACTTTTGCGATGTATTGTTTTACAATTTCTCCTTGGCGTTCATGTTCTTTATTAATCTTATATGGTTCAGGCCAGGATGCAATATGGATGCTGGGATCCTGTTCGTTTGCTTGGTACATTAAATGATAGAGCTCCTCAGTAATATGAGGAAAGATAGGGGCAAAGAGTTTGAGTATTCCTAAACCTATGGTATACAGGGTGTAGTGGATGCTTTGAGTATTTTGGTTACTGTAAAGACTTGTTTTGATCATTTCAAGGTAGTGGTCTGCAAATTCATGCCAGAGGAAATATTCGGTTTCTTTCATTGCTTGGTTGTAATCGTAGGTGTCCATGAGTTTTGTTGCTGAGTCGACGAGTCTGCTGTATTTGGAGAGAATCCATTGGTCGATGGTGGTGAACTGTTTTGGTTGGTTTGGTTTTTTGTCTTCAATAGTGTGATGGATGAATTGTTGGACATTCCAGAGTTTTCGCAGAAGTTTTCCCCCGCGTATGACATCTTTCTTCCGAAACGGATTATCTTCACCAAGTGCACAACTAGCAGCGTAACAACGGAATGCATCTGTACCATATTCATCGATGATTTTGAGAGGGTCAATTACATTTCCGAGGCTGGCATGCATGGGCGTTCCATCCTCTGAGAGTATGAACCCTCCCATCATAATGTTGGTGAATGGTTTTTTTCCAGTTAGAAGGGTGCAGCGGAGAATGGTGTAGAAGGCCCATGTTCTGATGATATCATGAGATTGAGGGCGGACGGACATGGGGTATAGTTTCTTGAATTGTTGTTCATCACGGTGCCAGAAGGTGTTGTAGAGTGGTGAAATGGAGGAGTCCATCCAGGTGTCAAACACATCTTCACTTCCTTTTAGAGGTCCTCCACAGCGGGGACACGTTTTCATGGGTGGTTTGTTAATGGTGGGATCAATATAGCAGTCCTCGGCTTTTGCAAGTATGATTTCATGACAGTTAATGCATTCCCAGAGAGGTATAGGGGTCGCAAAGTAGCGTTGCCTACTGATTACCCAGTCCCATTCAAGGGAGTTTACCCAGTCTTCGAGTCGTATTTTCATGTACTGAGGGTACCAGTTCATAGCATTGCTTTGGTCGAGGACAAGCTGTTTGAATTTTATTGTTTTGAGGAACCATTGTTCAGCGTTTATAAATTCTACTGGTGTTTTGCATCGCCAGCAAACACCAACACTTTGTGCAAGGAGTTCTTGATGGAGTATGAGATTTTGTTTTTTGAGATCTGAAATTACCTGTTTTTTTGCTTCAGAGATACTTAGGCCGTTATATTTCCCGCAAAGATCAGTCATATGTCCTTCTTCATCAATGCACATCTCTAAGGGAAGTTTGTATTTGAAAACCCAGTTAAGATCTTCTTTGTCGCCGATGGTACAGATCATAACAATGCCGGTTCCAAAGTCGGGATCGACGGCTTCATCTTGGACAATTTTTACAGTTTTTTTATAGAGAGGTACAGTAACTTCTTTATCGGCAAGCCATGGTGCGCGTTCATCATTTGGATGCACTGCGATGATCTGGCAGGATGCAAACATTTCTGGTCGTGTGGTTGCAATTTCTATGTACATCCCTTTGTCATCTTTTCCGATACCCGGGTATTTAAGGAGTTGTTTGGGTTGTTCTTTAGTAAAATAGAATTTGACGGTGTTGAGTTTGGTCTCTCGGTCGCTGTAGGTGACTTCTGCATCAGCCATTGCAGTCATGCACCGTGGACACCAGTTCACTGGGAATTTCCCTTTGTAGATTAGTCCTTTTTTATAGAGTTCGATAAAAGAAATTTGAGTGATGCGTCGATAATATTCTGCATTAGTTTGATAATACACCGTGGGATCCATGCTTTCTCCAAGACGGATGAATTGATGGATCATGGTGTTAATGTTTTTTTCAGCAAAATCGGAGCAGTGTTTGATAAATTCATGACGATCGATGTCTTTTCTAGTGATGTTGAGCTTCCGTTCGACGCGTTCTTCGATAGGTATTCCGTTAACATCAAAGCAGAGCGGAAAAAAGACATTGTATCCCTGCATTCGTTTGTATCGTGCAGCAAAATCAATATGAGTATAATGGACAGCGTGGCCCGCGTGAAGAGGGCCTGAGGCATACCGTGGGGGAACATCGATGCTGAAGACGGGGTTGTCACTTTTTGGATCAAAGTGAAATAGTGTCATTTCTTGCCATCGTTTCTGCCATTTGTGTTCCAGTTTTTTTTGATCGTATTTGGGCATTGCAATCCTCATAAGGAGAATGGTTTTTTTTATGGCAAAGAGGATTTTTGTTTATAAATATTCTTCTCGAATACTTTCACGGCTCTAAGATACTTTTATAATGTATTTTCTAATTACCTCCATGGATGCAAAACTAGGTTAATCTTGTGGAGGGACCTATTTTGGCTGCACCAATAGCACATCAACTGGCGAAAAAACAAAAGGAAATATCGGTTGCGGAATTCTTTGAGCGGAATAAACACATCCTTGGATTTGGCAATCCCACCCGTGCTCTTGTAACAGGTGTAAAAGAGGGTGTTGATAACGCGCTGGACGCCTGTGAAGAGGCAGGGATTTTGCCTGATATCTTTGTGAAAATCAATAATCATTCCGATGATGAGGTTACTCTAACTATCGAGGATAACGGACCAGGGATTGTGAGTCGCCAGATTCCGCATATTTTTGGACGCTTGTTGTATGGATCCCGGTTTCATACGATACGACAGAGCCGTGGACAGCAAGGAATCGGAATTTCTGCAGTGGTACTCTATGGACAGTTGACCACGGGCAAACATGCTTCGATTATGTCAAAGATTCAGGAGGATCGCCCGGCAGCAGTACAGGAAATAGCCATTGATACCAATAAGAATCGATCAGAAGTCATCAGCAGGGCTACCAAGCAATGGGACAAGCCTTCAGGCACTCGTATTACAATACATATTATTGGAAATTACATTCGTGGGAAACGCTTTGTCTATGATTATCTGCAAAGCATTTCCATAGTTAATCCGCATGCCCAAATAGAGTATCGTGATGCGGAGGGTACAACACATCTGTTTGAGCGTACCACTGAAGTATTGCCAAAAAAGAGTCTAGAAATCAAGCCTCATCCGTATGGTGTCGAATTGGGAACGCTTATTAAACTTGCCAAAACCTCAAAAGCAAGACGGTTGTCTTCATTTTTAAAAACAGAGTTTAGCAGCATGGGTGATCGTACCACTAATGCCGTGTGTCAGAAAGCACAACTTGATCTCACATTAAATCCAAAGCAAATGAGCCGGGAACAATTTCTACAACTTCATCGGGCTTTTCAAAAAGTGAAAATCATGGCCCCACCAACTGAGTGTTTATCCCCGATTGGAGAAATGTTAATCAAACGAAGTCTCAAACATGAAACACAGGAAATATCACCCGAGTTTATTGTTACTGCCTCACGACCTACTTCGGTGCATTCCGGTAATCCGTTTCAGGTAGAAGTGGGGATTGTCTATGGAGGAAAACTACCAAAGGACACCTCGGTACGGCTTCTTCGATTTGCCAATCGTGTGCCGCTTCTATATCAGCAAGGAGATTGTGTCTCCACTAAAGCAATTACCACTATTGACTGGCGTAGATATGGATTTGATCAACCTTCTGGTAAAGGAGTTCCCTCAGGCCCTGCAATTTTTTTAACGCATATCTCATCAACCATGATACCATTTACTTCGGAAAGCAAGGAGGCAATTGCCGATATTGAAGAAATTGAGAATGAAATCAAGCTTGCCTTCAGAGAATGTGCACGAAAAGTCCAACGGCATATACACAAAAAGGTACGAAGAAAAAAAACACGGGAAAAATTTGAGTTGATCACCAAGATTCTTCCCGAGATTGCAAAGAAATCATCATCTATGATCAAGAAACCTGTTCCTGATCTTGATGCCGTTATCACAAAAATCATGGATGTTGTCTGGATTGAAGATGTCATCGAATATGAACAAATTGACAGAGCACCAAAGCAGGCTACACTATTTCAAGCAGAATCTGATGAAATAGATCACGGGTGGATTACTAAAAGTAATATTCTCATTGCAAATTATAAAAATAAACCTCAGAACTTTAATTTGTATGCTCTAATACCTGAGGATGCTGTGGTGGGATCTGTTTCGCCAAAACCGGTGAAGCAAACAAGCCGATTTTTAAAATGGAATCTGAAAGAAATCCCTCCTGTTGGTAAGATAGATTTGTGTTTTGAACTAGCAGGACTTCAAAAAGGAGATTTTGATGAAAATGATTTATACGTTGAACAAATCAACCCCTCATATGTGATAGGTGCTAATAAATGGGAGGGAGACTAAACACATGCCTAAAGATTATTCTGAAGTAATTAAAAAAATTGATACAATTGCTTCAAAATTACATTCCGATTTACAAAATGCAAATATTCCTTCGCTTCAGCTCCCCACGAGAACAAAGTCAAACATCACCTTTGACACCAAACTCAATGTGTGGAAATATGGCACTAATGTATCTGAGCGGACTGCAAAATCTCTTGATGGAGCATATATGCTGCTTCGTACCATGTACATGGTTGATTTTATCAAAGGGATGATCAATGCAAAAAAATCCTCAACGCTTCGAGAAATGTATTATATCTCGGAAGGATGGGACATGGCAAAGTTTCACTCGCAGCCTGAATCGGATTCACTTGCTGAAGATTTAGAAGTAATCACTGGGTGCATGCGGGAGGATTTTAAACTGCGACCTGAAGAAGACGGCGCCCGAGTAATGGGAAATGTAATCATCGAAGAAACCACACGCAATAAGACTAAAAAAAGAATTCACTGTCAGGATGATGTCGGAGATTCCGGCTATTCAATTCCCTATAATATGGAACCGGAGAAAATTCGATTCAAAACCTGTGATGCTGACTGTATCCTTGCAGTAGAAACAGGTGGTATGTTTGATCGGCTTGTCGAAAACAGATTCGACACCCAATTTCGTACTATTCTTGTGCATTTAAAAGGGCAACCTGCTCGATCAACTCGTAGGTTTATCAAACGATTACATGAAGAAAAAAAAATTCCGGTGATGGTTTTTACAGATTGTGACCCTTGGAGTTACCGGATTTACGGAAGTGTAGCCTATGGTGCAATTAAAACCGCTCATATTTCTGAGTATCTGGCAACACCTGCAGCTCAATATCTTGGAGTGACCCCTTCAGATATTGAAAATTACAAGCTTCCCACCGATACCCTAACAAAAGAAGATATTCATGCATTGAAAAGTGAGCTTTCTGATCCACGGTTTCAAGATCGTTTTTGGAAACAAGAGATTAAACTGCAGATCAAGTTAGGAAAAAAATCAGAGCAACAGGCACTCGCCAAATATGGGCTTGATTATGTAACTGATACCTATCTACCTGAAAAGTATGCGCAAATGGGATTACTAAAAAAGTAAAAAAAATACATATTATTTCGGATTCCAAAGTTTCTCAGGAGCAAGTACTTGATAACGCAGATTTAAGATATTTCGATCATCAATAACAACATAGGTGTTACTAAATAAGCCCCCTTTCGCATCAGATGGAAGGCTATAACGATGCAACCGTTTTCCCTTGAAATATCGTTGTTTTGGGTGAATCTTAGGAGTTGCTCTTTGTTTGATATGATGGTAATGGATAATAAAAATAAGCTCTACAATTACAAAAAAACTAATAATTCCGGTGATACTAATAATCCATTGATTCATGGTAAGCCCGGCATATTTATATCCATAGCCTAAATAATAGATACTTCCTATAAGAATTGCAATCCAGATGATAAAAATAATGGCGAGTAGAAAGATAATGAGGGAAAAACGAAGGTACCGTCGTCTGTATTTATCTGTATTAAATTGTTGCTGAACACGAGGCATATCAGATTCCTTCTCAATCCCTTATCAGTTGTGTCTTCTTTAAGGTTTTTCTTATGTTCAGTAGTTCCGAAAGCGTACACTAAATAGTGTATATATGAGTGAGTGATATTCATATTTGGGATGATTATGCACTCACCAAAATATACACATAAAGACATAAGCAAGCTTCTTAATAAATCTCTCAAAAATGATTTCACCACTACTTTGCCATTGCACATGGCAAATAACTGTACTTTTACAAAGGAGGACATCCTGAAAAATGTGTTATTCTCTATAACACACAATGTCTATGTTGCTTATGGATCAAAGAGACTTCAGGAACAAAAACAGAAATGTCCATCCGACGACGATGTGTTTTATCATTTGAACAAACTCAACACCAAACAAGTATTTTCTACCTTCAACCAGGTGAACAACTATTTGTTAGTCCAAGCAGCACAACAAGGTATCTTCACCAATCCTATCCAATGTGGTTTGGATATTCATAAAATACCATGGTATGGGAAAATCAGAGATCTCCATGTCCTTGCAATGGAGAGGGTGCGGGGAACGAATTTCGGACAGGGATACGCCAGCGTCGAATGTGTAAACACCAACGGACGGTTCACTCTTGCAGTACTTCCCCTACACCAATTCACCGCTAAGAAACAGATACTCACGTATCTTGTTACCGAAGCGAGAATCCATGTTGTTATCAGCAGATTGTTTTTGGATATTGAGTTCTTTGACGTAGAATCTTTAACCACCCTTCTCAGCCTCCCAATTCAGTTTGTCATCCCAGCAGATCACAATAGCAAAATCAAAGAATTTATCATCTCAGCACATCATCAAGGGGTAAATATCCCTGAGACAAAATCGTATGCACTGATTAGATCATATACGATGAAGACGGGAAAAAAGACAGTCTCTACCACCCTTGTCGTGATTCTCTATCCATCAAAGAAACCTGGAGAATCTCTTGATGAGTTTGCCTACGTCACCAACATTCCTGTCACCCTGGAAAATGCATTGGAACTTGCAGAAAGCTACCGAAACCGCTGGGGGATAGAAACTGGATAACGCGTCAAAGAAGAAGTCAGGGGAAAAACCTGTTCACAACAGTACTCGGTACGATTACTTTTCCAACTGCTATCCATCTTCTTGTATAATTTGTGGCAGTTATGCAACCTAATACTACGTGTGAAACTCCACGGGTATAAGAGAAAATATGTTGTGATCTTACCTGAGTTCAAAGATATCATTTCAGATCAACTTTCTGGTCGATAACAGAAAGCATAGTTAGCGGTAGCTAGATTAAAAATCAGGTGTTCTTTAAGGAGAAATTGTTTGTGCATCATGGAACGGTTAACTGGACAATCATTAGAACTATCCAAAGATATTGACGATAAAGCAACCAATGTCGATGTTTTCTCCCGTACTTGCCTAACTACTGTATGTTAATATTTTTTTAGATAAATTGATTTTTTACCGTCAATAAATTTATATACCGCTGTGTTTCTATGGTTCTTTGTTGGAGATATTTCTTGAAGAAAGTAATACTTTTCTCTTTAGTTTTTAGCGTTTTCCTCTTGCTGGCATTGCCCGGCTACTCGGAGGATAAGATAGTTGTTGCATTGTATGTTGAAGGTAACAAGTTATACGTTGGCGGATCAGGGCCAGAAAATTTTTCACAGATTCAAGAAGCTATTGATGCGTCAACTCCGGGTGATCACATCTTTGTTTTTTCGTACTCATCACCGTATTTAGAACGAATTAATATAAATAAGGCATTAACCATTCAAGGGGAAAACCAGACTACTACAGTGATTGATGGTGAAAACTCTGGTGATGTGGTTACGATAGTGGCAGATGACTGTCAATTCTACGGATTTACTGTACGATTTTGTGGAGGAACGTGGTCGACAGCAGGAGTGCGAGTGCTTAGTAATAACAACAAGATTTACAATAATATTATCACCCAAGCACGAAATGGTATTTTTGCAGAATCAACAGCAAATAATACTTTTTCAGATAATCGTATTGTTTTAAATGGCTATCACGGCATCCGAGTAGAATTTTCGTCAGAGATTATCATACGAAATAACACCGTGTCTTCTAATGATGGAAATGGCATGTATCTCTGGGAAACAAAAAATTCAATTTTATCTGAAAATATCATTGCAAACAATCAGCAAAACGGTATCATGCTTGGCGCATATTGCACCAACAATCAGCTGTATCATAACAATTTTCTTTCAAATCAATTGAGTAATGCGTATGATCCTAACGGCAATAGTTGGGATGATGGGTATCCTTCCGGAGGAAACTATTGGGATGATTATGAAGGAAATGACACAGATAATGATTCAATTGGGGATGTACCGTATGTGGTCGCTGAGGGGAATACACAAGATCAGTACCCCTTGATGTATCCATATCCTACAAAAGAACCTTATTGTTTGATACTGATTCAGGGTGGATTTGGTCTGACTATTGACTTACATGACACTCGGAAAAATGGTTCAGATGATCTTGATTTTGAAATTACAAATTCGTATCTCTATTTATTTCGTTCTGAACAGCTTGTCGAAGAATCGGGGACTATTCCTACACAGGGACACCGACAGATCCATCTCTCTAACCCACGACTGCTGAGTGTTGGATCCTTTACTGTTTCAGTGTGGGCCGGAAACATTCATGAACAAGTCACAGGGATTTTTCTTGGACCCGTCTGTGTTCTTAACAGCTAAAAAATCCTTTAGAATAACAATTATTCATGGGAGAACATTGTAGAATTGAGAAGGAAGGGGATTCTCTTAGGGGAAAATATGAAGAAGAAAAATCAAACCCTTCCTCCAATCCAACATCACTGCTAATTATGCAATTATGTTATATAAAACTTGCCCTCTTGTATAAATGCAACATTTGTTTTTCTAAGCTGCGTATTATTAGGCACTTTTCATAAAAAAATATATAAAAAATGAAATGAAAAAAGGGAATATACTGTTGGTAAAGCAAAAATAAGGAAAAAAAAGAGAATTAGCGTTTAATTTTAATTTTAGGGAGTTTAACTGGTGTTTGTTTGAAAGTATCCTTTTTCCCATTTGTGTTAGGAGGGCCAGCATTTAGTAAGCGGTCAAAGAGTTCCTTGTTGGAATCAAACCAGTCTTGCCAGGTTTTAATCTCAAAACGAAGATCATTCCGTTCTTTCTCTAACGTTTCAATTTGATTCTTTTCTTGTTCATATTTCTTTTTTGTTTCAGCATATTTTTCCTTGTATTCCACATTATCTTCGTAGCTTTTCAAATCATTGACCAGCTTTTCAAGAGAACTTATCGTTTCTGAGCGGGTGTTTATTTCTTTTCGAAGAGATTGAATCTCATTTTCAAGCCAATCAAGTGCCTCGTTGATGACATCATTATTCATTTTTCTCACCTCTCGTTTTATGTTAATTCATAGCATGTTGATTTTTAGCACTTTCTATATATAAAGGTATCCTGGTAGAATGTCAGATTGAAAAAAAACAGTATACAACTGCACTGATGTAAGATAGAAACATTATTAAGCGAAAGCTGAAATACAGCCAAGCCAAAAGGAGAACTTCCCCATCTAACTCACTCAATAAAAACAACCCGGCAATAAAGCAGCATTCTGGTGAACAACTCTATGTTTCAACCCCTTTCATCAAAATATAATCCACAAGCTGTTGAAAATAATATACAGCAATTCTGGGAGAAAAAAAATATCTTTAAAAAATCTATTGAAGAAAGATCACAGGCGCTGCCCTTTCTTTTCTTAGAAGGCCCTCCGACCGCAAATGGTCTGCCCCACCCCGGACATATTCTCACACGTGTTATGAAAGATTGTGTTCTCAGATATCAGACCATGCAGGGACATTATATTCTCCGAAAAGCAGGTTGGGACACTCATGGTCTACCTGTTGAGATTGAGGTTGAAAAAAAACTTGGGCTTCATGACAAACAATCTGTAGAACAGTATGGAATCAAAAAGTTCAATGATGAATGCAAAAAATCAGTATTCAAATATGAACAGGCATGGGTAGATATAACCCAAAGAATTGGTTTCTGGCTTGATATGGACCATCCCTATATTACTCTAAAAAATGAGTATATCGAATCGGTTTGGTGGTCGTTAAAACAAGCATTTGAAAAAAATCTTCTCTACAAGGGACACAAAGTTGTACCCTATTGTCCCCGATGTGGTACCGCGCTCTCCGCCCATGAGATCTCACAGGGATACAAAACTGTTGAGGATCCATCAATTTTTGTCAAATTTAAACTAAAAAAGGAGGATGCATACTTTTTAGCATGGACTACGACACCCTGGACTCTGATTTCCAATGTCGCTCTTGCAGTCCATCCTGATGAAACCTACATACGCATTACCCATCAAGGAGAAACCCTCATTCTTGCTGAAGAGCGAGCAGCTCATCTGTTAAAGGGACAAGAATACGAGCTCATCAATTCATACAAAGGAAGAGATCTGAAAAACATTGAATATGAGCCCTTATTTTCTTACGCAAAACCTGACAAAAAAGCATGGTATATCATCCTTGCCGATTTTGTCACCATGGAAGATGGAACCGGAATTGTTCATATTGCTCCTGCCTTTGGAGAAGATGATTATACCATTGGACGTAAGTATGATCTCCCGGTGGTACAACTTGTAAAACTCGATGGAACCTTTCCACCCGAGGTAGAACCATGGAAAGGGCAATTTGTCAAAGATGCAGATCCCCTAATTATTGACTACCTTGAAGAACGAGGACATCTCTCCGGAGTTCACACCTACACACACGAATACCCCTTCTGCTGGCGATGCGATTCCCCCTTATTGTATTACGCAATGGAATCCTGGTTTATCGCCATGTCAAAAGTCCAACAATCGCTAACTAAAAACAATAACCAAATACGATGGTTTCCAAAACACCTCCAACAAGGCCGATTTGGTGATTTCATCCAGGATGTAAAAGATTGGGCCCTCTCCCGAGATCGGTATTGGGGCACCCCGCTGCCGATTTGGACCTGCGATAACAAGAACTGCAACCATATGCTCTGCGTAGGAAGTGTTCAGGAACTCAAAGATCGTAGCACAACATTTCCCAAGGACTATGATTTACATAAACCCTTTGTAGACGAACTCAACGTTACTTGCCCAAAATGCAAAAGCTCAATGACTCGAGAATCAGCAGTAATTGATTGCTGGTATGACTCTGGAAGTGCCTTTTTTGCTCAATGGCATTACCCCTTTGAAAATAAAGAGAAATTTACCCATAATTTCCCTGTAGATTTTATTTGCGAAGCACTTGATCAAACCCGTGGGTGGTTTTACTCGCTTCTTGCTATTTCTACCTTTCTTTTCGATAGCACATCCTACAAAACCGTACTAACACTCGGTCTGGTCCTTGATAAAGATAATCAAAAAATGAGTAAAAGCAAAAAAAATTATGTCGATCCAAACATAATCATAGATAACGAAGGCGCAGATGCATTACGCTGGTATCTGTTTTCCGCAAATGCGCCATGGATATCCACAAGATTTTACGAAGAAGCAGTCAAGGAAAGTCTCGGAAAATTCCTTCTTACCCTCTGGAATTCATATAATTTCTTTGTTACTTATGCCGCCCTTGATAACTATACACCCACTACAAACAAGATTCCTCAGAAAAAACAACCGGTTTTAGACCAATGGATTACCAGCACATTTCATCAACTAATTAAGTCAGTAAGAACAAATATGGAAACATTTGACATTCACAAAGCAACCCGCGAGCTGGAAGAATTTGTTATCGACGATTTTAGTAATTGGTATCTCAGGCGATCTCGGAAACGTCTCTGGAACGAAGAAGAATCTCAGGATAAACAATCTGCATACGAAACCATGTATGAAATTTTCCTTGGCCTTACCCAACTCCTTGCACCGTTTATCCCCTTCATCACAGAGGAAATCTATCAAAATATCAGATCCACTGATCACCCCGAAAGCGTCCATCTTTGCCGCTACCCGAAAGAAAACCCTCGGCATATAAACAAGAAATTAGAACAAGGCATGCATCAAATTCGAGAACTTGTAGAAGCAGGACGAGCAGTGCGCTCCAAGGTTCAAATCAAAGGAAGATATCCATTACAACAAGCAATCATTATCTGTTCTAATCAACAAGAAACATTGATGAAACCACTAATTGACCTACTTCAAGAAGAACTGAATGTAAAAACAATTACATTTACTCGAGATGCAAAAGCGTTGATGACTACAACAATAAAACCCAACCACTCGGTTTTAGGGCCTCGATTTAAGCAACAAGCCAAAAAAATTGTACAGACACTTGAAGGATTAGATAAGAAAAATCTATACAATCAACTTCAAAAAGATAAAACGATTACTCTGCGAGTTGACAACCAATCAATAACGCTAAATGCTGACGATTTCACCATCATCGAAGAGGTAAAATCACAATATGTCAAAGAAACAGTAGATGATACCACCCTTTTCATAGAAACAACACTGACTGAAGAACTCAAAGCAGAAGGACTGGCTCGAGAAGTAATCCGCCGCATTCAATCTATGAGAAAAGATCTCGCCTTGGACGTTGAGGAAAAAATCCAAACGCAGATAGATTTAGATTCATTCCACCAGAACCTTCTGAAACCCTGGACAGAATTTATAAAAGAGGAAACACGCTCGAAGCTCTTGTCATTTACCGATCATCCCTCAGGTGATTTAGTAAAAGAATGGACCATTGATAAAGAACAAGTTCATATTGGGATTTCGCAGAAACCTAAAAGACAGCCAGGTAAAAAACTCCAAAACTATAAATAGGGCAAAGCAGATTTTTCTCTGTTCCAAATACAAAATAATCCGTAAATGGAATGGGATGCAAAGTAATGAGCTGTTTCGTTAGCGATAGCAGGAAGAAGAATGGCAATTATAGAATATTATATCTTTTTTGCAGCTTCATTATGATTTTTTTCTTTATTTGTTGTCCACTGTCTCAATGTAGAAAGGCATCGTATATTCCTGAAGCACCTCATGGGCCAGACTATGGATTTTGTGATTTTGAATATGAATACAAAATTTTCAGTATCAATACTGATGCATATTGGCGTTTCTGCTGGGATGACGGGCTTAGCACCAGCTGGCTACAGCTTGATGATGGTCAATCATATATTTCAGCAACTCATTCATGGAATACACCCGGAACATATAAAGTCCAAGTGCAATTCAAAAATGAGTTTGCGCCTAACGGAATTTGGTCGCAACCTCTTAGTGTAAGTATTTACGATAAAACTAACAATGTCCCTCCTCAAAAACCGACGATTGAAAGTGATACTCAGCAGGGTTGTGTTTTTGTTGAATTCAGTTTTTTTAGCTGTTCTGAGGATACTGATGGTGATAACGTTCAATATCGATACAGATGGAACAATCACAACACGTCAAACTGGACCTCTTTCTTTGCTTCAGATACCTCTGTTCTAATAACTCATACCTGGAAAAAGGCTTATACGTACTCGGTTATTTGTCAAGCCAAAGATGAACATAATCTATTATCTGAATGGTCAGATCCATTGTTTATTTCAATTTTCCCTGACGAAGATAGGGATATGCTATCTGACCCTCTTGAGAGAAGTCTTGGATCAGATCAATCAGATCCAAATGATATCCTGACGTTCAAAATCAACACAAATCGATATTATATTCTAAAAACCAAAAACAATGATCTGCTGTATGATATGACAAACAGAAATGTTTTTCCAATTTTATTAACTAGCAAAGGATACTATAGCATCGATCTTGATCAAGATGAAGTGATGGATTATTTCTATTATCCGCAACAAGATACAGTAGTAGCTGCCACGATCTCCACTGAACCCTCTCAAATGGCCGTAGGTATATTTCACATGCTTCTCTTTTTCGTCTTAGTCGGATTAGTGCTTTCCATATTTTTGCTTCTTATGAAATTTGGCATCATTTGTGTTTATAAGGAAGTCATCGTTGAAAAATCCTAACGTGGTTTTCTTTTTTATTATCGTAGAAACGAACTACTTTTTATTTGAGGAGAGGTATTACACGATGATGATTGTTCTGGGAATTGAAGGAACCGCTCATAGCATTGCAGTAGGAGTGATTCAAAACGATAAGAATTTTTGCACGGTTCGTTCGAATATTGTTAAAACCTATCATCCGGAAAAAGGAGGTATCCACCCTCGGGAGGCTGCAAATCATCATACGACACATGTGGCATCATTAATACAACAGAGTCTTGCTCAAGCAAACGTGTCATTTGATGATATTGACTTAGTAGCATTCTCTCAAGGACCCGGGCTTGGTCCCTGTTTACGAACAGCAGCAACTGCAGCTCGTTCACTCTCTCTGCGGCTGGATGTACCACTCATAGGGGTAAATCATTGCGTTGCGCATTTAGAAATTGGTCGAGGAACGATACCTGCATGTAAGGATCCTGTTTTATTATATGTATCCGGTGCAAATACACAGATTATTTCATTTGCAGAGGGAAAATATCGTGTATTTGGAGAAACATTGGATATTGGTATTGGAAATTGTCTCGACAAGTTTGGCCGAACAGTTGGATTTGAGTTTCCAGCAGGTCCAAAAATTGAGCAGGAAGCATTAGCATCAACCAACTATCAATCACTGCCGTATACGGTGAAGGGCATGGATATTGCCTTTTCAGGGCTTCTTACTGCTGCAGAACAACTCTATCAAAAAGGGGTTGCAGTATCTGATCTCTGTTATTCACTGCAGGAGACTGCATTTGCCGCCTTAGTTGAGGTAACGGAACGAGCAGTTGCGCATACCGAGAAAAACGAGATCTTATTAGGGGGCGGAGTTGCCAGCAATACTCGATTACGAGAGATGGTCGCCTCTATGGCAAAAGAGAGAAATGCTGCTTGGTATGTCCCTAAGAAAAGCCTCTGCATTGATAATGGTGCCATGATCGCCTGGTTAGGCTATCTCATGTATCAAAGCGGCATTCGGATGCCAGTGGATCACAGTACTATTAATCAGCGATTTCGAACAGAGATGGTGGAGGTAACATGGCGTGAATAAAAAGGTCCTCTATCAAGGAGCTGAGGCAATTATCTACAAGACACGTTATCTCGGAAAAATTGTCGTCATAAAGCAACGAATTTCAAAGTCCTATCGAATCAAAGAAATTGATAATCCTCTTATTGCATCACGGACAAAAAGTGAAGCCAAACTCATCAGTGAAGCACGAAGCTATGCAGTATCAGTACCCATTATCTATGATGTCGATCTAACTCGGGGTCGCATCATAATGGAATACCTCGCTGGAGATCGCATCAAAGATATCCTCAATACTATCAGCAGCCAAAAACGAAAAAAACTCTGCACACTCATCGGTGAACGCATTGCACGTCTTCATACCAATGATCTAATACACGGTGATATCACCACCTCAAATATGATCCTACAAGATGATCGTCTCTACTTTATTGACTTTGGATTAGGCATGAAATCCTCCGAAATTGAAACAAAAGGAGTCGATCTTCATGTGCTCATGCAAGCCTTTGAATCGACACATTCGCAACACTCTGATTGTTTCAAGTATGCTCTAGAGGGATACCAAAAAAAGGCTCCGCAAGATAGCAAAAAAGTTATAACAAAAATTGATGAAATCATAAAAAGAGGTCGTTATCGATGACCACTATATGGTTTGTTACAGGAAATAAAGGGAAAGTAAGGGAATGCAAACGAGTACTACAAAAATTTAATATCACTGTTGATCATCATCCCATTGACTACCCTGAGATACAAGCTGATTCATTAGAAGAAGTTGTGCGTTTTGGACTCAAAATGCTTCAACAAAGTATCACACAACCATTCATAATCGAAGATGCTGGATTATTTATTGATTCACTAAAGGGATTTCCGGGAGTCTATTCAAAATACGCATATTATACGATTGGTCTAAAAGGAATTCTACAACTTCTCGAAAACGCTAGTGATCGCAGAGCAGTATTCCGCTCGGTTTATGGCCTGAGCCATCCCAAAAAATCAGCAATGCTCTTTATCGGTGAAACAAAAGGTACGATTGCAAAAGAATGCAAAGGATTGCAAGGCTTTGGCTATGACCCCTTGTTTATTGCAAATGGAAGCAAAAAAACATTTGCTCAAATGTCTATTGAGGAAAAAAATCAGTTCTCTCACAGAGGAAAGGCATTGGAGAAAGTATCTACCTTTATTCAAAACAATACTCATCTGTTTACGATGAAAAAACAAAAATAGAGCCCCAATCTAAAACAAACACGCCCAATAAAATTCAATAGGCGGGAGCAATATTTTTATACTTGAGACAATTGACTCTAAAATTATTTTAATACAAACATTTAAATGATTTGATGCATTAACTTGTTATAATAGGGAGGTTATCAAAATTATGACCCGAAAATACTTACAAAAAATTGTAATAATATCTGTAGGACTCCTCATTATTCAAGCGAGCATGAGTTGTTGTTTAGCATATACCAATGGCTCAAGTTCTGCAACAAAAAAATACAATCAATCCAAAAACTCCTTTCAAAGTGATACATCGGAGCCCTTAGAGCCGATTTCATCAATCAATGTAAACATTACCAATCCATTACCAAACTCGTTTTATCTTGCAAATACTAAGATACTCTCTTTGCCAAATGGTATAATTGTATATGGCAGCATTGATATTACCGCAAACGTTAGTTCAACAAAATCAGTCGATCGCGTTGAATTTTATGTAAACAATAGATTAAAACATACTGATAATGAAGCTCCATATAGCTACAAATGGAGAGCCATTAAAAGTCTACGTCATACAATAAGGGTTGTTGCATTTGATAGCACGGATAATTCAAGTAACGATTCAATACAAGTATTCAAATGGCGAGTGCATCCAATTTTTCTCATAACCGCAAGTGCTGTTGGAATAAAGATTCTCTCACGGCTTTTAGGAGATTCTTTACTTGGTCATACAATTATTCGAGGGACTGTCTTTAATATGAAGAGTGCAGGTAGAGATGTGACATTTAACGCGATTCGATTACGCTATACAGAGTTTACACCAAGTAGTAGATCAACAGGTGTGATTAAATTTCAAAAATGCCGCATACGAGATACAGGTTTGGATCGCAAATACACTATCGGACCGTTAGGTTCATTTACGTTTATTTTTGGAATTTATCGAGGTAGTATACAAGAAATTTAGTCTCTTTCTCCCCCTCTTCTTTTTTTTCGGGTACTAATTGTAAAGATGGTGGATAACAGTTGTACAATAAAGGTATTTAAGTGAAAAAGAGAAAGGATATCCTTGGTGTGGATTATGGTAGCATTAAAAGAACAACGAAAGACTCATCAGTTGTATGAAGACGCTATTCGATATCATCGATTGCATTCTGAGAATGTGCAAAAAGAATCCTATTTTTGGTACAAAAAACAGTATCTTTAAGGGGTTACCGGTCTTTTTAATTTGAGGTAGTTGTATATACTATTGGAAAATATTCCTCCTAGTGTAATTTTTTTTTGTGTAGCTTATTTTTTTGAGTATTTAAACCAGTTTAGAAAATAAATGATATTTGCTTTCTTTTACTTAGAATTTTAATAATCGGTGATATCGTTTGATTTCATAAGTTCTCTAAGAAAGACGGTTGCATAGCTCCCTTTGGGTAATGTGAAGAAAAGATCGAGTAGTTTGCTTTTTTTCTGTTCAGTATATTCCTCAAGCGACCAGGATATGTTAGAGATGAAACTCAGCAATGGTCGTCTGGTTCCTTGTGAGGAGAGAGAGGGTACCTCAGGGATGATAAAATCGTTGGGATGTAAATGTTCTTGCTTAATGATGTGTTGTTCAAGTTTTCCCATCTCTCCGGTTGCATAGTCGGTATTGTATCCAACAAGAAGCCCAGTGACGACAGCGTTATGTTTCTTCAGTTGGGTATTAATTTTATCGATATTAGAGGATGTTGCTCGTATTGATGTTTTTTCAATAGCATGATTTCGTATAGGATAGATAATGTCTCCTTTGAGTGCCTGATTCAGCGGTTGGTTGTTGCTGAGTCGCAGGCTAAGAATTTTATTGAACAAATAGGATTGATAAGCGTTAACAAATAATGTAAGGAGGTTTTTAGGCAGGGTTTGCAGTGCTCCTATGTAATCATCAGGGTGGTTAACAAGGTGGTGGAGCATGGATCGTTCGAAGCTGAGGGTTCGTGGATAGGTTTTTAATGCAGAAGAGAAATCATGTGTGACCTGGAGTTGTTTGCGAAGGGAGTAAATCTTTTCTGATTCTGATGAGTGAGGATTTGCAATATAGCTCATCACCGCATTTTTGAACTTCCCACGTATAATGTGATACCCAATGAGATGGGTAACGGGACGAATGATTCCAAACCGTTGTATGCCATAATAATTTGGGAAACCACCAAGTGATTGTATTGGTTCGATGAGATGTTGTATTGTTTGGTTTGTGAGGGTTGAGGGAAGATCCCGAATGATAATGTTGAACTGATTTCCAACGAGCTGACCGATTCGTAGTGGTGACGTGCTTCTACAAATCGGTGTTATCTGTGTGTCTGAGATATGTATTGTGGAAAGGTGTTCTTCAGAGATATTATAGAGAGACATGTATTGGGTAGAGAGCGCACGTTTATCCTTTGTTCCTGCAAAATTTATGCGTTTTTGTGAGATATGAAGTTTGTTTGCTAAGGCGCGAACGAGAAGATGAGTGTCCCAATTTTTCGCTGTAATTTTTATAATTAGATGTTTTCCATTTACGTTGTGTGTATCGATAGTGGTTTGTTCAGTAACTTGAAAATCCTCAGGTTTGATGCGGAGTTTTCCACCAATTCCTTTTTGTATAGTCAAAAAACTGTCGATGCCAACTTCGTGTTCAATTGTTTGTGCATCCATTGTAGAAGTGAAAAAAGAAGAGTATTATTTAATTTGTTTGGTGAAGGTTTTCATTTCGGTTTCAAGAAAGCTAATAGCCTTTTTTAATGCATCTTTTGGTGATCCTTTGTTCATGCGGATGAATAGTCGTCTACTGGGTGCCAAAGGATGGTCACTGATAATGGTTGCATAATCTACATCTTTGTTTTCGGAGAGAAAAAAAGTGATTGGTTGGAGTAATGTTTCATTTTCCCCAATAATTTCTATTTCAAGTTCTGTTTTTGTATTTCGTATTGTTTTTACCTGCATAACGTTCACCTTCCGTCATAGATAATTTGTATTTATAGCTTTGTAATATCGACTGATCCATAATCCCGAGCGATACGTCTTCTTTCTTTTTTTCCACAATTAGGACATTCTAAACTGTTGCCTTTATTTTGCAAAACGTTTCGACAGTTGACGCATAATGCTTTTATAGACCCAAGATTGTCATCTTTAGTGGTAAGTTGAAGACTGGGTTCTACCTGAATGACGCGAGCTCGGAAGTAATCGCCGACACGAAATTCAGTAGACGCATCTTTTACATACCCGCGGGCAATTTCTTTGACATGTAAGGTTGCATTGGTATCACCAGAGACTGATCGGTCTTTTCCAACGACGTGAATTACTTCTGCAACAATCATTGAGGGTTTTACCATGTCGACCCGTGCGATTACCGTGTCATTTCGATGGATGACAACAGGAACGCTGGTAACAGGTTGTACGGTGGCGCGTCGTGATCGGGAATCTACAATGTATTGTCCCATTCGCGATGCTTTAATGACACCATCTTCTTCGTAGGTACCATCTCCAGGCAGGAGTTCTTCTGAAGTGGATACCTGATCTCCGGGGAGAACCATGCTTTTTTTCATAATATGAACACAAACCTTTACTTTTTTTTCACCAATGGCAAGCTGAGCGATGTTTTAAACATTATGGTTCAACGAATTGGTTATTGTTTGGTGATAAATCTTATAAACACCATATTCATTTCCAACTGATTATTTAAAGGCGTTCAGGTGAATATATGGCAAGAAAACCAGGTAGTATGTATCGGTATCCACGTGGTCAACCGACAACTCGACGTGAATACTTAGGGGGAGTTCCCTCGTCCCGGATTACTCAGTTTGATATGGGAAATCTCACTGGCGATTTTCCTCTTGAGTTGGAGCTTATTGTAAAAGAACAATGTCAGATTCGTCATAACTCGCTGGAAGCTGCTCGGATTTCTGCGAACAGAGTCATGGATAAAACTGCTGGGATGACTAACTACCGTCTGCGTGTTTGTGTATTTCCTCATGTTATACTTCGGGAGAATAAACAAGCAACAGGTGCAGGTGCTGATCGTGTTTCGCAAGGAATGCGTTCTGCATATGGTAAAAATGTGGGTACTGCTGCACGAGTAAATCCCAACCAAGTTATCATACGCATTAATACTACAAAAGCGTATTTCAAGCAAGCAAAATCTGCTCTTCGAAAAGCAGGGATGAAAATTACCAGCCCCTGCCGTATCAATGTCGCACGTGGAGCCGATTTAGTTCAATAAAATGTCATTATAGATATTTAAAAATGATTGGGAAAATTATTAAGAAAAAAAGCGTTAATGATAGAGTTATCGTTATGTAATCAATCCTTTTTTTCTGTTCTTCTAATGATAAACGTTTGAAAGTTTTTTTAACAAAAATCTGAAGACCATCTTTGAACAGGTATCCTCCATCAAGGGGTATGATGGGAATGACATTGAATATTGCAACAGCAAAATTCAGCCAAAAAATCCAATAGATAGTGTTGACAATCATCCAAAACACCTGCTGTGGCATAAAACTTAGGGGGCCAGTGATTATAAATGAATCAGTAAATGGTTCCACTAATGGATTATAACCCTGGATGTAACCAAAAAAGGGAATCAACCAAAAAAGTAAGAATCCATTTGGAAGATTGTCAAATGGATTTTGGAGAGCTGATAAAAATGTTTTATGAACTGTAGTTGGTTGAATTCCTAATGTGCCGACTCCAGCATAGGAAGAGTTTTGAACATACTGATAGCGATCTGCAAGGATTACTTGCTGTGTATTTTGAACGGTACCTTCATAAAACGTTATGGTAACTGTTTGATTAGCCGATGTATTATCTAAGACATAAAAGAAATCAAACAAATCAGAAATTTTGGTATTATTAATTTCTGAGAGTATCATGCCCGGTTGAAGTCCTATTTCTTCTGCAGGGGAGTCCTCCAATACAGTAAAAATACAGACACCATCAGCAGCTGGTTGAACCGAGGACATTAATATCACAGAAATTAAAACTATTGAAACCAGTACTGCAAGAAAATTTGCAGTTGGTCCAGCGGAGTATATTCTCATTCTATTTGCGGATTTTGTTTTCAAAAGTTGCTCTTCATCAGGTTCACAAAAAGCCCCTATTGGAATGATAAGATACAATATTCCTAGTGATTTCACCTTGAGTTTACTTGCGAAGGTTAAAATTCCATGAGAAAACTCATGTACCATAATGGCAACAATAAAAGCAATGAGAATGTAGACGATAAAATCTAACGGCATAATGGGGTTTATACCCGGGATTGCAAGGATAAATTCAACTCCAGGAATTGTCTCTTTTTGTTCAGGGGTAAATCCAAGAATTAACCAAGAATTCATTACAATTAATACGGACATTACAATCATTGTTATGAAACAAAGAACGATACCAGTACTACCAAAGGCTTTCCAAAAACGGTCTTTCGATGCTACTTTTTTTAGGAAGGGGACTCCACGATGGGTACGCCACATTAATGCAGGGCCCATAAGCGAGAGGTTATATTTTTCAAAATATCCTTTTCGTTTTAAAAAAATGACAAATAAAGCATAGACCGTAAGCAAGATAAAGAGTATTACAATTCCTGCAAATACATCAGATACTTCAAATCCAAGGACATTCATGTGAACTCGCTCTCAATTAAATTTCAAAATATTTGTTCCCTCGGTTTCAGGGGACACTGTCCAGTGCTTTTACAGTTTGCTCCTCGATTTCTTTTTCTTGTTCCTCGGTAATATAGAGGTCTTTAATATAATGGTAGGTGATAGCACCAATAAGTGCGATGATGATTCCTGCAGAGGTATAGCCAACAAAGCGGAATCCAAGGAAGGGATCAACAGAGAAGCTGGCATCGATGGAATCATACAATGAGGTAAGAATTGCTGATCCGATAAAGCCAAAAGCAAACAAGGAAAATGGGACGATCCAATACTGCCAGGGAACTTTGTTTTCTCGCACGTAGACATCAATGACTCGGCCAAAAGCTGCAATAAGTCCTGCTGCGACAATACCCCAAACGATACGGCTAAGAAAGGAGAGCACAGGGAGCACCCAGTATAGTTCGCTACGGGTATTGGTGTATGCATCAAAAAATGATGCAGCAAGAATTGCAAGGGCGATAAGATAAGTATAATAGGATAATTTTCCTGTGAGAAGACCGGATTTCATCTCATGACCTAAGTGCGATAAACTGTGTTCTAAATTAAAGACCCGTATCAATAAATACAATCCTAAGGTGAAGAGAATTGCTCCTACACCCGTAGAGGCCATTTCCATCACCCAGAACAAAGCCCAAACAATAAGTATTAGTCCTGCAGGCAATACAAATTGTTTTTTGACTTTGTCATCATCAAGCATTTTTATGATGCGATAGTAGGTATCCTCAAGTTCTTGGCTTTGTTTCACACTTACCCGTTGGATAGAGCTGATTTTGATATTTGATTGAATGATAGGAAGGATGTATTCATCTTCTGCCCCATCACTAACTAAAACGACCTCTTCTGCATATGTCTCCACTATGGCCTGTTTAAGTTCTTCTGCAATTTTCTGATCAGAACGAAGCCCAACGCGTATATCTCCACAAAGAGTGGCAATGGCGACATCTTTTCCTTCTTTTTGTAAGGAATCATAGGTACTGATGGCAAGAAAAATAGCATTTAAATCTGAATCTTCCGGATCGGCACGACCGAGTTTATTTGCAGCTTCAAGATTATTTTCCAACCCTACAATTGGGGTTTTCACCTTTGCTTTACGGCCGAAATCATCATCGCGATCGATGTTTAGAACAAGTATTTTTCCCATTCGCCTGCAACTCTGAAATTCACCCTGCTATTTAAACCTTTATTAGAAAATAATCCTAATACCATTACAACTCATATTAAAAATGAGTGTTAAGGACCACAAAAAGAGTTATATTAAAAACAATGATTCACCTTGATGTATGCCTGTAATTTCATTTGACTACAATGATTTCATCAGTCTACTTGGCTTTGAGATACCAAAAGAAAAACTGATAGAACATCTTCCCATGATCGGAGGAGATTTCGATTCGATAGAAAATGATACAATTTCTATTGAATTCTTTCCAAATCGTCCCGATCTCACTTCGGTAGAAGGAATTGCCAGAGCAGCTCGTGCATTTTTTGGCTTTAAAACAGGGTTGAAAACCTATCCACTATCCCAATCTGATGTAAGATTACATGTTGATTCATCGGTGAAAACAGTTCGTCCTTTTGTTGCTACTGCTCTTCTTAAAAATGTAACAATGACCGACGAACTTATTGCATCATTAATGGATTTACAAGAGAAACTGCATTATGGAATCGGGCGAAATCGCCAGAAAGTAGCAATAGGTGTTCATAATTTTGAACCAGTAACACCACCATTTACTTACAAGGCAGTGGATCCTGATAGTGTCTCCTTTATCCCTCTTGCCAGAGATAATCCAATGACCTTACGGAATATATTGAAGAAACACGAAAAAGGAAAGGAATACGCATTCATCCTTGATAAGTACGAAACATATCCGCTTATCGTTGATAAATTCAATAATGTATTATCTTTTCCACCGATCATCAACGGTTTACTCACTGAAGTCACCCCCTATACCTCAGAAATTTTTATCGACGTCACCGGAACCGATCAAAAAGCTATTCATTACACCTTAAATATTATTTCCACAGCCCTTGCAGAACGGAAGGCAAAGCTCTATACAACTACCGTGGTTGACACAGAAAAAACATATTCCTATCCAAATCTTAGCTCAAATATTAAAACGCTTTCTGTTAGAGAGGTTAACAATCTACTTGGAACAAAATTTTCCCCTGAACAAATAATAGACTGTTTGCATAAAATGGGCTACAACGCAAAAGTCGTCTCCTCGGATCAAATCAATGTAGAAATACCTCCCTGGCGAGCTGATATCCTTCACGAATATGATCTCATTGAAGACGTGGCAATAGGATATGGATATGATAATTTCACAACGGAACTTCCCACCGTTCTCACCTTCGGTAAGAACCTTTCCCAACACCCGTTTTTTCAAAATCTTCGCACTAGTATGATTGGACTCCAATTCAACGAAGTAACCACCTTTTCCATATCAAACGCAAAAGATGAATTCAACCATCTTGGACTGAACCCTCTCTCTCATGTATCCCTTGCAAATCCTATTGGTGAAGATTATTCAATGCTTCGAGTAAGTCTTTTACCGTCCCTTCTTAAATTACTCCGTCAGAATCGACATCATCCGCTTCCCCAACAAATCTTTGAGATCGGTATTATCGTTGACAACAAAGCTGGTAATAGATGGAATCTTGCAGCTCTTAAAATCGATGCAAAAGCTAATTTCACAGAGTGTAAATCCTATGTTGAAACTCTTTTTCGAAATTTAGGTAAACCATTTAAATTAGATAAAAAAAATCATCCAGCATTCATCTCGGGCCGATGTGCACAACTCATATGCGACAATGCTGAAATTGGTTTTTTTGGCGAGCTTCACCCAAGAACCATTCTTAATTTTGATTTAGATCACCCGGTTATTGGATTTGAACTTCAAGTTTCAGCTCTTTTTTAGGAATACACTATGCATCACCAATGTCTAAAATGTAAAAAACCAGCGGTTACCTATATTCGTTACAATGGCACTCATCTTTGTGCTGATCATTTTAACACATATTTTGAAAAACGGGTCAAAAAAGAGATAAAAAAGCAAGGAAAACTTCCAGCAAAAGGAACTATTGGCGTTGCTGTATCTGGTGGAAAAGATAGTATTGTAGCATTATCATTTCTGCATCATCTCGTATCAGAAAGAAAAAATCTTCAGATTCATGCGATTACAATTGATGAAGGAATTCAGGGATATCGAAATAAAAGCATCGAAATCGCACGAGACTTCTGTTTAAAACAAGATATCCCTCATCATATTGTCTCATTTCGCAAATTTATTGGAAAAACAATGGATGAAATTGCTCAGCAGAACAATAAGGTAGGAGAATGTACGTTTTGTGGGGTATTTCGCCGGTTTTGTTTAAATACAGAAGCAAAACACCATCATCTCCTCCGTCTTGTTACCGGGCACAACTTGGATGATATGGCACAATCCATTCTCATGAATTTTATTAATAGTGACTTACAGAAGTTAGCACGGCTTGGCCCCCATCATAAGGTTCAACCGGGATTGATCCCCCGGATGATGCCTTTGCGAAGTATCCCTGAGAAAGAAATCATGCTATATGCACTTATCAACAATATACCCTTTCATAATGCAGAATGTCCCTATGCACCACATGCATTTCGAGGGAAATTTCGGGATATTCTTGACCTATTGGAAGATAAAAATCCAGGGACGAAACATAGTATTCTTAACTCCTACGATGCCTTAAAAGAGCATCTTCTTACTCTCTATCCACCTATTTCGTTGAATACCTGTACACTGTGCAATGAACCAACCTCTCAGACGCTCTGTAAAACATGCATTCTTAAAGAGAAGATACAGCAATCTTAACGTTTCAATCTTTGTACGTCTACGCAGAGATCGCAATAGGGGCCTAACGAGGCAACAATAGAGTCATTAGGATGGAGCTTTCCGACTCCTTCAGGAGTTCCCGTGAGGATTAAATCACCAGCTTTTATCGTCATAATGGAGGAGATAAAGGAAATGAGTTGTGGTATAGGAAAAACCAGATGTTTTGTATTTGACCGTTGTTTCATTATCTGATTGATCTGTAAGACAATTTCGATATTATGAGGGTCAGAAATCTCCTCTTTTAGCACAACATCACTGATGGGTGCAAAGGTATCAAATCCTTTTGCAATACTCCACGGCCAACCATTTTGTTTTGCAATGGTTTGAATATCGCGAGCGGTAATATCCAAGCCCACAAGATAGCCATATACATAATCCATTGCTTTTGTGACAGAAACATCTTTTCCCTTCTTTCCAATGACTACTCCCAGTTCTACTTCATGATGAACGGATTGTGACTGTGGCGGCAATATCACCGATTGATTGGAAAAAATAACCGCACTCTCTGGTTTTAAAAAAAGAAGAGGTAAATCGGGTATTTTAGCATTCATTTCTTCTGCATGTTTCTTATACGTGCGAGCAAGACAAATAAGCTTTCCTATTGCCAGACGATCAGAGGAATTTCGGATGCGATAATAAGTCATACCCACACATCTCCCCACTAATATTTACGATTTCTCATGGTTGGAAAATAGCAGAATGATAAGAACTGTCCAGAAGCATGGTAAGAAGTGTACAATAAACCGTTTAAAACTAAACTTACAAAGTAGGATGTGTGGTGATGAATTATGGACGATTTATTTATACGGGCGCTTATCAATGCATATGAGATGACAAAAGAGGATGCAAAAGAGCTGGCAAAAGCAGTTGAAACAGTGTTCCGGGGAAGAAAAGAAATTGAAGATATGAGCGTGGATAAACACATTCGTTCGGTATTTTATGACTTACACCAAAAAAAATTACTGAAACTTCGCCGTGAAGAATTCAAAGAAAAAGGAAAAAATATTAGAAAATATTACTGGTCATTTGACAAGCAAACAATTAAAGAACACGCATTTCGCAAACCACAAATTGTCGAAGATCCCTACGCTGTTTATCAAAAAATGCCGAGAAGTAAATGGGTTATGCAAATTCGCAATAACTAATAAAAAAATTTCTCTTTTATTCTCTAATTCTGTTAAGATATTTTCAGGTAGGCTTTACTTGAGTAAGTATTTTTTCTGATGATAAACATTACATTTGTTCTCTGCGATCAGAGAAATAATACCTAACTATTTTATAGGGCAACCTATTTTCTGGTTGCAATGGCTTTTAAAAATCCGTCCCTTACTACCGATGCGGTCATTATTCAGAACAAACATGTTCTTTTAGTGAAACGAAAAAACGATCCATTCAAGGGGAAATGGGCATTACCCGGAGGATTTGTCGAGTATGGAGAAACCACCGAAAATGCTGTAATTCGAGAGGTATTGGAGGAAACCAGTCTAAAGACGCGCATTCAACGATTAGTCGGTGTCTATTCAGATCCTGAGCGCGATCCAAGAGGCCACACTATTACCATCGTTTATCAGCTTGATATCATTGCGGGTTCAGAAAAAGCAGGTGATGATGCAGCAGCTGTTAGTTTTTTTCCCTTACAAAATCTTCCCGAGTTATCTTTTGATCATGAAAAAATTATTAACGATGCGGTAGGTGATTAAGAGTATGGTGTTTTGTCCGAAGTGTAAAACGTTGATGTTTCCAAAAGATGAAAAATTTATTTGTACAAAATGTGGGTTTGAAAAGGAAAAGGAAGGCAGCGCTGTTCTGGTCTCAAAACGTAAAGAAAAAGAGACGGTTGTACTTGAGAAAAATATTGATATTCTTCCAAAAACCAAGGTCCGATGTCCCAAGTGTGATCATAATGAGGCGTATTGGGTTTTGCGACAAACACGAAGTAGTGACGAACCAGAAACCAGGATTTACACTTGTGTGAAATGTGGGCATCGATGGCGTGCCTATTAAAAATTTTTTTTTATAGAAAAATATATAAATGATTCAAATCAATCTATTTTTTAGTCAGAAATAATACTATGCAGGTGACAAGAGTATGAGAAAAAAGCAAGCAGTATTGAGTATTGGATGTATTCTTTTACTTATAGTTACAGTGTATGCACCATGTATAACTGCAGGACCTATTAAGCAATCTTCTTTTCAAAAACAAATTCAACCTGAAATTGATCGCGTTCTTGGTTCGCTTATGGATCGCATTGAGCAGGAAGCATCATCTGAAGAAGATATCGTTCGTATTCTCGAAGAATATGCAGATGCATCGTTTCCACCAAATACGACCATTGTACAGGACGTTATCGAGAAATTATTACATCTTTTTACGACCTATCTCAGTACTAAACCTGGGAAGATACTTTCTAAAAAACAAGGAACCCAGACAGCGCTTGCAAATCGGCTGTCTGATCCATTGGTGTTAAGCTACGGTGCTTATAAGAGATATAATCTTTTGAAAGAAAACGAGATTCAAGTGGTTAAACGGGGATTGAGCGTTTGGCATTATGGCCCTCGTGCAAAAGTTCTTACTGGGCGAACATTAGTTGTGAAATTTCGACCCTTTGAAGTGGTGCGGACTAATGGAATACAATTTGGCATCATGAAAGGATTCCGTGGGTTTTATTGCGATATTGAAAGTAAAATGACGGATATGAGCTATACGTTTTTTATCGGCCGTGCACAACGTGTACGTGCCTTTGATTTCAACTTTGATTTTTCTCTTCAGCGGTAATCATATACAGCAATAAAAACGTATAATCCGGTTCTTTTTATTGCGAGAAAAAATTAATATTATGTTAAAACGTAGAAAATTATATAAATAATCAAAATAATATAGATTACATAAAGTAAACAAATACGATTTACCTATGAGGGAATGTATTATGTCTAAGATAAAAATACCACTTGTCTTTGGAACCATTCTACTGTTTCTTGGATTAGCACTGCAACCCGCAACTGCAGTCCAAACGAATGATGGGACTTTTATGTCAAACCTAAAGATGACACGCCAAGAGCTACAAGAGCTTGACCAGTTCTTACCAGAGCTGGTAAACCAAATGGAAAAAGCTGAATCGTTCCCTGAGCTTCTCTCCATTGCTACGGGTTTCACAAAGGAATATGGACGACATCCGCTTCTCATGGCGTTGATTCAATTCATCGTCAAAATCCTGGATGTTGCATCGAATTTCAATCTGTTTCGTCCACTTCGTAAGGATGCCTTTGTGCTTAGCTGGGGATTTGGACCAAAATTTATCCCCCTTAGAGAAAATAAAGCACAATTATTCAGACCCATTACTGGTTGGTACTATTCCGGTCGATCCAACTTATTGATAAACAGCAATACACTCATTATCGATCCCTATCCCTTTAATCTGAAAACGATCAAAGGCCGACAAATTGGATTAATGACAAACTTCGTTGGGCTCTATATCTATCGACATAGCAGTATCACCGAGCATTCCTACACCTTTTTCTTTGGGAAAACAAGTACCATTAGAGGGTTTGATTTTTCCCCATTAAATTGTCTAAAATCCTAAGACACTTCTTCTCTTTCTTTTTTTTAGATTATACATCTATTTAGGGTAAAATATAGAAGAAAAATACCGTCACCATTAAATAGCCAAGTTGCATTCTTTACAAACGTAAGTTTTCCTAGGGGAGGTTCACAAGGAATGTTTACAGTTAAGGTAAAATCAGATATCATCAAAGGCATAATTGATGTAACATCACCTTTAGTTAACGAAGCAAAGTTTAACATAACTCCAAAAGGACTTTCGCTACGCGCTGTTGATCCCGCACATGTTGCAATGGTAGATCTGAATATCAAAAAAGAGGCGTTTGAAGAATACAAAGCAAAAGACATGGAGCTTGGCCTTGATCTTGATAAACTAAGTGGTATTATGAAGCTTGCCGGATCAGGAGATACGGTATCCTTAGAATATGATGAGGAATCCAACCGGTTGATTGTAAAGATCGGTAACTTGGTTCGTAGAATGGGATTGATAGATACTGCAGGGATGCCTGATTCCAAGGTCCCCAACCTGGAACTCCCCGCAAAAACCGTTGTTAAAGCCTCAGAACTGAGCAAAGGCGTTCGTGCCTCTGAAGCAGTATCTGATCATTTAGCATTAACCATGGAAAAAGATTACTTTGAACTCTACGCAGAAGGCGATACTGATACGGTGAATCTAAAACTGCCAAAGGAACTGCTTGTTGAGCTGAAATCCTCGGGTAAATTCAAAAGTCTTTTCTCCATTGATTACTTTAGTAATATGATAAAACCTGTTAAAAACGATGATCCCGTGACCATTCATCTTGGAAATGACAATCCTATCCGAGTCGATTTTGACATTGCTGATAAAAATGGACATGTCACGTATTTGCTGGCACCACGAATCGAATCTGAATAATGCTTGTGCTACGGATAATATCTCTGAAGTATTCTTTTTATCATATAGGTGACACTGCATGTTACGACGGCCTTTTCGCTTTCGATATATCCATTTTTTATTAAAAGCAACAGATTCTGCCTCGTTTACAAAAAAAGAGGTTCTTCATGCACTTCGTCAGCAGTGTCAGCATGAAAGCTCCATTTCATGGAGAGATGGTCGCTTTTATCTAATACGGTATGATCATCCTCAGGGGATTCTCCGTTGTAAACATACCATAGTAGATGAAGCAATAGCACTTTTACATTCACTTTCATCTATTGCTACCACACCAGTATCTATAGAAACCAAGCGAATTTCAGGTACCATCAAATCGTTACTTCAGTTTTTTAAGAATGATGACTTGTAATTTTTTTCCTAATTTTGAATTTTTGGGCAATAAAAATGTTATTTAAAATAAAAAATCAGTATTAGAAGAAAGGATGCTTCTATCATTAGTCGATATATTTATATAGTGTAATATTTACATAATATATAGGGAAAATATATGAAGAAGATTGTTTTCATTATCATATTCTGTAGTCTTATCCTAAGTGGATTTCAAGCAGTTGCTCTATCTGATGATGCTGATCAAAAATTACTTGCTATTGTTTCATTTTCAAAACCTCAGCTACACCTCTCAGAAGATACCACGTCGATTGTTTTAGCTGAAACCTCTGAATTTTTCATTAAAAAAGATCATTACATGGTTCCAATGAAGGTCCAAACCTTTACTTTTCCTGTCGGGACCCATATCGAAAATGTTGTCTGCACTCCACAAAGTATCCATATGAAATCAGTTTCCAAGCCTCTTGCTGTATCACCAACTCCAGTATTGATGAGTAACCCGCAACAAATTGTTTCTACGCGTTCTTCAATGAAAAATGAATACCGGGCTCTTGACATCTGGTATGACTATGATGTGGGAATGGGGATTATAAAAGATACTCGTAAGGTTATTGTAAAAGTTCAGTTCTATCCTGTTCAATATCATCCCCTGGAGCAAAAAATTAGCTACACTGAATTTTTTGATGTAGATATCAAATACACAGAAAGATCTCATCTCCCGACATCTGCACAGGAAAAATACGATTTAATCGTATTAACCCCTGCGGAATTTTCCGATGAGCTTACATCTCTTATTTCTCATAAGAACAATCGGGGGGTAAATTCTACGCTTGTAACACTTGATGAAATCTATAATGGTGATTTTTTTACGGTACAAGGACGCGATGAGGCAGAACAAATTAAATATTTTATAAAAAATGCCATCGAACAATGGGATATAAAATATGTTCTTCTTGTTGGTGGCGATGGTAAATTTCCAAGCCGAACCACACATGTAGTTGCAAATGAGGAAGATGATGAGCTTTTTGTTACTGATCTATATTATGCAGATATCTATAATGATACTTTTAATTTTAGTTCATGGGATTCTAATGAAAATAATTTGTTTGGTGAATATCAATGGGGCAGTCAACAACTCACTGATGAAGTGGATTTATACCCTGATGTCTACCTCGGTCGTCTTGCCTGTATAAACGAGGCTCAAGTGACCACCGCGGTTGATAAAATAATTACATACGAAACAAACCGTGCATATACGAAGAGCTGGTTTACTAATATTATTGGTGTAGGTGGAGATTCCTTTACCAATGCCTATGGTGATGAATCTGGAGTGAACGAAGGCGAATTTGTAAATGAGGAGGTTTTCAAGGTTATGGATGGCTTTATTCCCACAAGACTTTGGGTTTCAAATGGTGTTTTAAATGGTGTGGTTCCATCCGGTATCGCTAGTATTAATTCTGCTGTTGAATCGGGTGCTGGATTTATCGACTTTTCGGGTCATGGTAATCCAAAAGTGTACGCCACACACCCTCATAATAGTAGTAAGTTTGTCTGGGTGCCAACCCCTGCTGGACGATATGACTACAACAAAGTATTGGATCGCACTAATGGGGATAAACTTCCGATTGTCATAACTGGTGCATGTAGTGTTTCAAAATACAATGAATTTGAAAATTGTTACTCCTGGGCATGGGTTGCAAACCCTAATGGTGGAGGAATTGGTTCATTTGGAGCAACCGGTCTTGGATGGGCATATATCAGTGACGATGCCACAAAAGGTCTTGTAGAAAAAATGGCATTGAATATGTTTAAAGCCTATAGAGCAGAAGGAGCAAAAACACTTGGGGAGATGTGGACCAGTGCGATTACTAATTATATTTTTGCAGGAATGGACGGAGTCGATTACAAAACTGTTGAAGAATGGCAACCCTTTATCGATCCATCTCTAGTTGTTGCAGTAGAATCACAGGCTCCAGTAGTTCCTACAGATCTTGCAGGACCAACTAATGGCAAAATAAACAAGGAGCATACCTACACGGCATCTACAACCGACCCGGATGGCGATGAGATTTACTATCTCTTCGATTGGGGGGATGGAAGCTATTCTGATTGGATTGGATCGGTAGCTTCTGGTGAAACCGGACAAGCAACTCACACCTGGACTAAAGAGGGAAGTTATGAGATACGAGTGAAAGTAAAAGATGAAAATGGCGTGCAAAGTGCATGGTCTGATCCATTACCGATCAGTATGCCTGTGAACAATAGATTTTTGTATACCCTTTTCAGTGGTTTACTCCAAGAGCTTTGTGAGCGATTTCCCCGGCTTCCCCAGTTTCTTCAATCACGTCCTCTGTTCAACACGTTGATCTAAACCACCTTTTTTTCTTGTTTTTTTCAAAAGGGTTATAAAGAACCTGTGACAAATGTATACATGCTAGTATAAATCTAGCATAAAGGAGGTGAGTAGAATCGAAATAAAAATAGGGGGTACGATCACAGATGATTCAGAACTCGACCAAATCCAAAAAATCGCAAAAGTCTTTGCATATGAACAACGAATGAAACAAGTTTGTTATGAAAATGTATCTTCAGAATCAACTCTAAAAAAACCAAATAAAAAATACCTGCTTGATCAAAAATCTACATCCCGGAAAGAACCCTCGGTGTATATACCCATATGTCAAGTTCGAGGGTTAACCTAAACAAAAAAGTAAATAGAATCGCCTAAAATCTGCTATCCCAATCGGAGCAGAGCTCCGGGG
>CAZTFR010000005.1:0-66432 GCA_964612945.1 uncultured Thermoplasmatales archaeon | reverse complement strand
ACCCTTGGCCACCTGGTTAAAAGCCAGATGCTCTACCTAGCTGAGCTACAGGCCCAATGAATCGGGCCGCAGTTCCGTGTTTTATCTTAATATAACATACTCTACTGTAATAATTCTGTTGGAACGGCTTACCCCTAATGTCACTTCTTATATAAATAATTTATTTACGAAATTACTGAATCATTTTTCCCTTTAAGATAATTATGGTTTGTAAATCTTAATATGGGAGTGTGAAAATACGTACGCTGCCATGAACATCAACGAAATTTTTTATTCTCTTCAAGGAGAAGGGAGCAGAACTGGTGCACCAACTATCTTTATACGGACAGCCGGGTGTAATCTTCGCTGTTCATATTGTGATACACAATATGCCTATGAACAAGGAACCACTTTTACCTGTGAAAAAATACTCGAAACCGTTGAAAGATATCCATGTAAAACAGTTTGTATCACCGGTGGCGAACCATTATTACAACATAATTTGGACTCTCTTCTCAAAAAGCTTTTTCAAGATAATTATAGTGTGAGTGTTGAGACAAATGGAAGTGTATCTATCAAAAATTTGGCCCGATTTGCCGATCTATCGATTGCACTTGATATAAAACTCCCCTCTTCGGGGATGCATGAGAAAATGCATCTTAAAAATATTGACTTTTTAAGGTCGCAGGATCAATTGAAATGTGTTATTACTGATATAAATGATTATGATTGTGCAAAGAATCTGATAGAGACGCATCATGTTTGTTGCGATATTTTTTTCCAGCCAGTATGGGGCACTAGTATGCAGTCCCTGGCAGCATGGATTTTGCGTGATGGGTTGCCTGTTCGTCTCGGCATGCAACTTCATAAAATCATCTGGGGGGATAAACCTGGAGTATAGAATTATTTTTTTCTGCCGTAGGGAATGCACAAAGTATATACAGTAAAAGTGTATTCTTGGTTGAACATTCAACATAACTTATACTGAGGCTCTTTGCTTGAAGGTTATAATAAATTGAGTGAGGTGAAAGAAAAATATGCAACCATCGAACATGGCATATGATAGAGCAATTACAGTGTTCTCTCCCGACGGACGACTGTTTCAAGTGGAATATGCTCGGGAGGCTGTAAAACGTGGGACTACTACTGTTGGTATTAAATTTAAAGACGGCGTGGTGTTAATTGTTGATAAACGCATCGCATCTCGTCTCATTGAGCCAGCATCCATTGAAAAAATCTTTGTGATTGATGATCACATCGGCTGTGCAACTTCTGGACTAGTGGCGGATGCTCGAGCGTTAATTGATCGCGCTCGTCTAGATGCACAGATAAACGAAATCACATATAGCGAAAAAATCCAGGTGCAAAGCCTGGTGAAACGCATCTGTGATTTTAAACAAACCTACACCCAGTATGGTGGTGTACGCCCCTTTGGAACTGCTCTTCTCATCGCGGGTGTTGATGAAACCGGTCCGCGTCTCTTCTCCACCGATCCCTCTGGTGCTCTTATGGAATATAAAGCCAGCAGTGAGGGTGCAGGAAGAACTGGTGCGATGGCGTACTTTGAAGAAAACTACAATGCAGAATTTGGTATGGAAGATGCCATTCTCATGGGAATTAAAGCCTTACATAAAGGAACTGAAGGAAAACTCAACCCTGATGCCATCGAGGCAGGACTTGTCCGAAAGGATGTTATGTTTCATATAATCTCCGCGGAGGATACCAAGGCATATGTGTCCAAAGCAATCGGAGGTAAGTAGTAGTGGTAAGTCTGGATGATTGTGTCATTGCACGGTTAAAAAAACAAGAAGATCATTTCGAAATCCTTGTTGATCCGCATGCCGCGGAACAACTTATTGAGGGCAAAGAAGTCGATATTTTAGCTAATCTTGCCATCGACGCAGTGTTTATTAATGCAAAAAAAGGAACACATGCACCTCAAGAAGCCTTGCAACGACATTTCAACACCGATAACATAGAAGAAATTGCAAAAGAAATAATCTGCAAAGGTGATATTCAACTCACTACAGAACAACGACATGAGATGCAGGAGAGGAAACGAAAACGTATTGTCGATACCATCGCAAGAAACGCAATGGATCCCCAAACAAAAATGCCTCATCCAAGACAAAGAATTGAGCTCTCCATAAAAGAAGCAAATATCCATATCGATCCTTTCAAACCTGTCGACCAACAAGTAAAACAGGTCGTTGAAGCAATCAGACCGCTTCTTCCGCTCTCCATGGATCAGATAAAAATCTCTGTTAAAATCCCTGCAGAAAATATAGGAAAAGCATATGGAATTGTTCGAAACTTTGGGATGCTTGAACGCGAAGACTGGCAGTCTGATGGATCCTGGATGGGTGTTATTAAACTTCCTGCGGGCATGCAAACTGAATTTTATGATAGATTAAATGATGCAACTAAAGGAAATGTTGAAACACGAATAATAAAATAGCATTAAGGATGAACATTTTATGGCAGAACAAAAACGAACGATTGTATTTCCTAGCCAGCAGATAGGTGACATCAGATCAAAAAAAGCAGGACACGGCACCTATGTTGAAAAAGGAAAGATTTACTCACAACGCCTCGGTATTTTAAGCGAACAGCACAACCAAATACAAGTCACCTCTCTGAAAGGAGTGTATGATCCTATTGAGGGTGAATTTGTCATCGGAGTTGTTGAACAATCTCTTTCCTCAGGATGGCTGGTTGACATCAAAGCATCCTCTCCCGCACTACTTCATCAAAACGAAACACCTTGGAAAATCCAATTCGGAGAAACGAGCAAATATTTAAATCATGGCGATGCCATCATGGCCAAAATTCTCTCCGTTGATGAACAACGAAAAATGCAGATCACCCTCAATGATCGAAACCTCTACAAAATCAAAGGGGGACTTATCATAAACGTGGAACCTGCACGCGTCCCACGGATTATTGGAAAAAAAGGATCCATGCTCGCGTTGATAAAAAATTACATACGGGTCCGGATCTTTGTTGGCCAAAATGGACGCATCTGGATAGATGGAGAAACTGAGGACATTGACAAGGTCATCCGTGTCATAACAAAAATAGAAAACGAAGCAATCACCTATGGATTAACCAATCGCATTGAAACAATGTTAAAAAATGAAACAAAAAAGGAAGGTAGAACATGAAATCAGATGATATTAAACTCATTGATAAAAATGGAAAACGTCTCGATGGACGAACCGCAGAAGAGCTCCGCACGGTTAAAATTGAAGCTGGAGTACTCCACCGAGCAGATGGCTCATGTTACCTCGAATGGGGTGGAAATAAAGTCATCGCAGCGGTCTATGGTCCACGAGAGGCCATTCCTCGACACACCCAAGATCCTCTGAAAGCAATTGTAAATGCAAAATACAATATGGCTGCCTTTAGTGTTGGAGATCGAAAACGACCCGGTCCGGATCGACGAAGCAGAGAGATATCAAAAGTTATCTCCGAAGCACTCGAGAAAGTGGTGCTTACCGAACAGTTCCCCCGATCCGCAATCGAAGTAGCAATTGAGGTTCTCGATGCTGAAGCAGGTACCCGTGTTGCAGGTCTCACTGCAGCAGGAGTGGCTCTTGCAGACGCAGGTATACCCATGAAAGATATCCCTGTTGGATGTGCCGCCGGCAAAATAGAAAACCAGGTCGTGCTTGATCTTGCAAAGGAAGAAGACAACTATGGTGACGCAGATTTACCTATTGCCATATCCCCACGGACTGGAGAGATATTACTTCTACAAATGGATGGGCACCTTTCCATAGAGGAGTTCAATAAGGCACTGGACCTTGCCATGAAAGGCTGCTACACCGTCTCTGAAATTCAGAAAAAGGCGTTACTTGAAAAATATCAATCCATACAGGAGGTCGTCTAAAATGACACTTGTTCCATTAATCAAAAAAGAATATATCTACAAATTAGCTGCACAGGGTAAGAGATTTGACGGACGAAAATTTGAAGAGTATCGACCTATAAAAATTGAGACAGATGTTGTAAAGCGAGCCGAAGGCTCCGCACGAGTCTCTATTGGCAACACCCAGGTGCTTGCCGGAATAAAAATGGATTTGGGTGTGCCCTACCCCGATACCCCTGATACCGGTGTGATAACTACCGCAGCAGAACTTATCCCTCTGGCCTCACCTGATTTTGAATCCGGACCACCTCGCGAGGACGCAATAGAGCTTGCACGTGTCGTTGACCGGGGAATTCGCGAATCAGAAATCATCGATCTCAATAAACTTTGTATCCTTCCCGAAAACATGGTATGGATTGTATTTATCGATATACATGTGCTTGATTATGATGGAAACTTATTTGATACTGCAAGTCTTGCTGCACTAGCTGCCCTATCAACCACAAAGGTACCTATCGAACGATTCCAACCAAAACTTGAGCGAACTTTGGAAAAAATGAAGGATGATAAAGAGCAAGCATCTGCGATTCAAAAATATCTAAAGGATCATACAAAGAATTACGATCTTCCAATCAAAGAACCACCGATCTCTTGCACCTCAACAAAACTTGGAAATGTTGTAGTTATCGACCCCGGTTTAGACGAAGAAGAAGTCGCTGACGCGCGACTTACCGTTGCAACAGATAATAAGGGTGATATTAGAGCCATGCAAAAAGGGCTCAGCGGCAGTTTTACTAAAGAAGAGATACAAAAAGTTATAAAAGTATCTCTTGATACCGGGCGAAACATCCGCAAGCAATTATATAAAAGTATAGGGAAATAATATGTCCAAACGAACAAAAAAAGTAAGCTCAGCTGGCCGATATCAAGCTCGTTACGGCGTTCGAGCCCGAACCCGGGTACGCGATCTTGAAATGCAACAAAAAAAGAAACATCCCTGCCCAGAATGCGGTCAACTCGCTGTGAAACGAACCGGAACCGGTATCTGGGCCTGTAAAAAATGTGGTCTTGTCTTCGCGGGTGGTGCATATCTACCAAAAACCGCCCATGGATCCGATGTTGAAAAAGTACTAAAGGGCCAAGTTCAACCTTCAACTACATCAGAGTGATAGATATGACGGGGTATAAATGTGGATTATGTAAAAAAACAGTACAGTTTGATGTAAAAAATATTGGCATGCAATGCCCATACTGCGGAAGTAAAGTATTTTATAAAGAACGTCCTACCATTGCAAAACGGATAAAGGTTAAATAGAATGCATCATGCTGAGTTTTCGTTTACGTTTTCATCACCTGAAGAAGTTACTGTAATTTACTCCGCTTTAATTCCAGAGATGAAGCAAGATATACAGAAGATGTCTATTACCCTTTTTCAGGATGAAAACACCTTAGTTATGAAAATTTCTACTTCTGATACAAGTACATTACGAGCAGCATGCAACTCGTATCTGCGCTGGATTCAAACAGCGCATAGTGTTGATACTATTTTTTAGCACAAGATTGTTTCTGATCGTGCGGGGCCCACAGATATTAAGGTAACAGGCACATTCAGTTCTTGTTCAATATAAGAAATATATTCTTGAGCTTGTTTTGGTAATTCCTCTTTAGATGAACATGATGGATCAATCTGTTGCCATCCATCAAATTCAGTATAGACGGGGGTACAGTCTTTTAGTGTTTCAAGTGATGCAGGAAACGTGGAAACTGTTTTTCTATTATAATTATATTTTGTACAAATCTTGATTTTTTTAAGTCCACTAAGAACGTCTAGTTTTGTAAGTGCAAGGTGGGTTATTCCTGAAAGTATACACGAATGTCGAACGACAACAAGATCCAGCCATCCACAGCGACGTGGCCGGCTGGTGGTGGTGCCGAATTCATGACCTTGTTGTTGAAGATGTTTTCCGGTATCATCAGTTAATTCGCTGGGAAGAGGTCCTTCACCTACTCGTGTAGTATATGCTTTTACGATTCCAATGATTTTATTGATATATACCGGTGATATACCTGTTCCAATGCTTGCACCACCTGCGATGGTATGAGATGAGGTGGTATAGGGATACGTGCCAAAGTCTACGTCAAGCATAGTTCCCTGAGCGCCCTCCAGTATGATATGTTTTTTCTGCTGAAGCGCCTCATTGATTACCTCATGTGTTTCGGAGATGTATTGTTTGAGATGTTTTCCATAGGTGGAATATTGTGATACTATTTCTTTCAGATCAAGTTTCATATTAAGGGCATATGATTCGATGAGTTGTTGTTTTATGGGAATGATGCTTTTGAGAAGTTTTTCTAATTGTTTTGGGTTTGCTATGTCGGTCATACGGACGCCGTCTCGTGCAATTTTGTCGCTGTAGCAGGGCCCTATTCCTCTTTTGGTTGTTCCTATTTTTTTTTCTCCGAGTTGTGTTTCTTTTGCCCCATCAAGTATTTTATGATACGGCATGATGACGTGTGCACGGTCACTTATGATAATCTTTGGTGTAATTCCGCGTTTTTTTAATTCGGTGATTTCTTGGATGAGTATTTCGGGATCGATGACGACGCCGTTACCGATGATACCTGTTTTTCCTTGAATAACTCCAGAAGGCGTGAGGTGTAGTTTGTAGATATGATCCTGTACTTTGATGGTGTGTCCTGCATTATTTCCTCCTTGGAATCGAACGACGTATTCTGCGTTTTTTGAAAAATAGTCGACGACTTTTCCTTTTCCTTCGTCGCCCCATTGTGTTCCAATGATTACTGTTATAGGCATCGTCTCACGCTCATGGCAATACACTTTGTGTAGATAAGAGATGCGGTTATTTTTTTGGTTGGACTATCATTTGTATCTGTGGTGGGTGGTCGAGGTGTTTTTTTACAGTGCAGAGTTCGGCGGTTTTAATGAGTGCTTTTTCATAGTGTTTGGGGAAGTTTTTTGGCACCGTTATGGTGATGGTGATGGTTTGTATCATCTGTGTTTTTAGATTACGCTCTGTTGAGAGATAAAGTGCAAGGTTATGTGTTTTGATGGTTCGTTGTTGGCAAAAGCAGAGGATATAGTACCCTATGCAGGTTCCGATTGATGCGAGGAAGTAGTGGAATGGTTCGGGGGCGGTGTTGGCGCCTCCTTCTTCTGTTGGTTGATCTGTTTGTATGGTAAAATTTTTGATATTGGCGTCTACCTTTTTGTTTCCTGGGAAGGTGATGGTCATGTCCATGGGGGTAGGTATTTAGAAGGGTGTTATGAATTTTTTTCTTCTGTTGTCGAAGAGTTTATAAGAGAGAGTTTCTATCGACTGGTCGCATGGCTGATTCGTGGAAAAGTTTTTCCTTCTCGTCCTCTGAGAGTAATTTTGATGTGGAGTTAATCAAACGTGAGGTGGGTCAGCGGTTTCCTTTTTATGACATGAAGCAGAATGTGAATGGTATTGCATTTTTTTGTCGGATTGATGAGCAGCGTTTGGAAGAGAATTTTAATGCGTTACGTCGGGTGCTTTCTGAACGAGGGTATCTTCCTCTGTTGAAATATCAGGGTGGAGAGCATGTTATTTATGTGATGCATAAAAAGAAAGGCAAGAAGCGGTCGGTTTTGATTAATGTGGTGCTTCTTATTGCCACGTTTATTACGACTTCGGTAACGGGTGCGTTGCTTTCATTGGAGTATTTTGATCTGTGGTCTGTTCCTAATCCGATCGAGGTGTTTTCGTTTCAGCCATTATTTGAAGGGATTGTGTTTTTTGCGTTTCCTTTACTGAGCATTTTGTTAATTCATGAGATGGGTCATTATTTTGTATCTAAACGTCATGGCATGGAGACCTCCCTTCCATTTTTTATGCCTATTCCACCGATTGTTCCCGCGTTTAATATTGGGACATTTGGTGCGTTGATTTCCAGTCATGATCCTATGCCGAATAAAAAGGCATTGTTTGATGTAGGTATCGCGGGTCCTCTTGCAGGATTTGTTGTTGCACTACCGGTGTCTGTGATTGGTATTGCGACCTCTGAGATTGTGGCTCTGTCTGGAATCCCGGAAGGTCAGCCGATATTGGGAAGCTCTCTTTTGTTTTATTTTCTTGGGCAGCTCTTTTTAGATATCCCTGTGGGATATGCGGCAAATCTTAATCTGATTGCGTTTGCAGGCTGGGTCGGGCTTTTAATCACCTCGATTAATCTATTACCTGCTGGTCAGCTTGATGGTGGGCATATCTTTCGTGCGTTTCTGGGTGAGAAGCAAAAGTATGCGGGTTGGATTGCAGTTTTTATCATGATCTTTACAGGATGGTGGTTTTTTGCGTTGATCATTGTATTTTTTATTGGAATGTTACATCCGCCTCCTTTAAATGATGCATCCTCCCTTGATATGAAACGAAAGGCATTGTTTTTTGTAGCTTTAGCAATTCTTGTTGTCTGTTTTATTCCGTATCCAATACAGTTGCTATAGATGTGTAGATTTTAGAGGGTAATCTTTATTATTATGTACTGAATTCTTATCTGTGGTGAGGTGGTTTTTTGAAAACCTATCTTCAGATCATGTTCGATAGTGAAGGTGCGCTTCCCTCTGAGGTAAAAAATAGTCTGTTGAATCTTGGATTTAAGGCAGCTCAGGGGAACTATGATTTTGTGTATGATTGGGGGAATGAGCGTGCGGATATTAATGAACTAATTTTTTTTGCTGATCGTGTGCAAGCTGCCTTAAAAAAGTGTCATGTGTATTTTAAAATTGAAACCATTTAGCTTGGTGGTGTTATTTTTTTTTATTTTTTCTTTCTTTTTCGAGGAGTTTGGTAAACACGCCCATCAAGGTATGGTACTCCCAGGTGGAGGGCATGGCTCGTCCCATGATCCGTCTGAACATGATTTTTGTTTTTTCTTTTTTATGATCCGGGTAGTTAATTTTGTCAAGCAGAAGGGAAAAGTAGTCGTGAAGTTTTTCTTTTTCAATGTTTCCTAACTCTCGTTTTGGGTTGGTTGTGTCATGTTGATAGGTGTATAGTTCGTATAAAACGATGGTAACGGCATGGGAGAGATTCAGGGAGAGATATGAGTTGCTGGTTGGTATATGTAACATCACATCGCAGGCGGCGAGTTCAGCGTTGTAGAGTCCGTAGTCTTCTCTGCCGAAGATAAGACCGATGGTTCCGGTGACCTGGGGGAGTTGTTGCGTGAGCGTGTGTAGGGTGATTGGTTTGCGAAGATGTTTTTTTTCTGATGTTGTGGTGATTGATGAGGTTGCAATACAGTAATCGAGTTGTTTTTGTGCTTCTTTGAAGCTTTTGAAGATTTTGGCGTTGTCAAGAAGTGAGCGTGCGTGCATGGCGCGAGCGTAGCATTCTGTGTCAAATTCGCAGGGATTAACAAGATAAAGAGTAGGAAAATCAAAGTTCATCATGGCTCGTGCAACAGCGCCGATGTTGCCGCCATATTTTGGTTCAACAAGGACAACAATGTACTTTGATGTTTTCGAAGTCATAGTGTGACATCTTTTTGAAAAGGAGAAGATGTTTTTTATATTTTGAGTTCTGCTTCTTTGTCTTTGACCATCTGTTGGTATTTTGTGGGAAGATGTTTCACGGTGGATTTGAGTTCTTTATGTTTTTTCAGAAATTCGGATCGTTTTTTGGTTTGGATTTCTTCAAGGACAAACTTTCTTTTTCGATAAAAACTATAGAGGTAATAGGCACCGGTGACCATGAGGATTAGACCTGCTACTATCATATATATATTTGCATATCCCAGTTCATTGATGAAGGTATCTTTGACTGTATCCACAAAGAACAACCAGAGAAATCCCATGATAAAAAGTATCCCGCCGATAATTAAGACAAGTATACTAAACATGATGATATACTCTCGTAGCATGCGGGTAATTCTTCCTGCCATTGTGTTTCTTTTCCCTCCTTTTAGTATGATTTTGCGTATCTCATCCAGGTAACTCCTGGTTTGTTGCAGATAGGGCAGGGGTGCGGGCACTCCTGCGTATCTACTGGTTTCCCAATCGTATTTCCCTCTAAAATGTTTTCGATTTCAAGAGCACATTTTTCATTGCCACACCAGGGGAGTTCTATGATTCCTGAAAATCTGGTCGCCTCTTGAAGGGTGCTCACCCGATGCATATTGTTTTCGAGTAATGTATGTGCGTTTTGAAAGAGTGATTCTTTGATGTCTTGGAGTGTTTTTTGAATTTCTTTTTCTGCAGTATCAAGCGGTATACTTGTTTTTTCTGTCTTGTCTCGTCGGACAAGAACCATTTTCTTTTCTTTGATATCCCGCGGTCCAATTTCTACTCTCAAGGGCACTCCTTTGAGCTCCCATTCGTAATATTTGTTTCCGGGGGTACTATCTCGGTTGTCTAGATGCGTTCTTATCTGCTGTTTGTGTAGGCTCTCTTCAAGCATAGAACAGGCCGAAAGTACCTCTTTTTCTTTTCCTTTGAAGATGATAGGGATGATCACAACTTGTATGGGTGCGACTTCTGGCGGGAGAATAAGGCCTTTGTTGTCCCCATGAACGCCAACGACTGCGCCCAAGAGCCGCTCGCTCATGCCATAGGTGGTTTGATGAACTGGTTTATGGGTTCCTTGCTCGGTTTCATAGGTGATCTCATAGGGTTTTGCGAAGTTTTCATGGTATTGGTGAATTGATCCAATCTGAAGGGTGCGAAGAGACGGCATGAGAACATCAATGCTGACCGTATACACTGCTCCTGCGAATTTATCCCAGTCTGGTCTAATGCTTAAAAGATAGGGGAGACTGAGTTGGTTGAGAAACTGGTTAGCGATTTCTTTGTCTTCCTTGATTTGTCGTTCTGCGTCTTCTTCATCTTTGTGACAGGTGTGTGCTTCAAAAAAATGGATCTCTCGAACTCGGATGAAGGCTCGTGTTTGTTTGGTCTCATAGCGAAAGGTGTTGACGATTTGAAAGGTCTTTAGGGGGAGATCGGTATGCGCGCGAATCCAGAGTGAAAAAATGGGATACATCGCGGTTTCAGATGTTGGTCTAAGAAGCCATCGTTCCTCGAGTTTGTTTGCACCAGCATGGGTGATCCAAAAGACTTCACTTCCAAATCCTTCGATGTGTTCTTCTTCTTTTTTAAAAAAGGATTCTGGGATGAGAAGCGGGAAGTAGACTTCTTGATGGTGAGTGCGATTCATGTGAGTGCGGATAAGCCGATCGACATTGGTCATTAATGTCCAGCCATAGGGTTTCCAGACATTCATGCCTTTGATGGGGTATCGTTTATCGCAGAGATCAGCGAGCTCGACGATTTCATTGTACCATTCGTTGAAATCGTCGCTTTTTTTTGTTTTGGTTTCAGGCATATATGCTCCAACTGCTCACACTAAAAAATGGAATGTGTTTTTAAAAAGATACCTGTTTTTTCCAGTTTATCGTATCCTACTTTAGGTTCCTCGTCCTTCCTTTGCTTTAAAGCGCAGTTCTTTTGATCGGCAGTGTCTACACCGATCTGCTTTTGGTGCATTGCTTGCGCCACATTTCATGCAAATTTTTTTGATGAGTAATCGTTTTTCTGATTCTGGAAAGCGTGCCATGTGCTATCGCCTTTCTGGTGTACGAGGAATATGCAGGTGCTATTTAAAGATGCTGTCAGAAGAGGCGATGGTACGTTGTGTGATAGTTTTTTTTGTTATGGAAACCGAGCGAGAAAACCCAATGCTTTAGCGTTGGGATGTATCGCCCGGACTGTTTAACCTAAAACGCCGAAAGGCGCTTTATCCCCCTTGAGGGGGAAGCCATGATATTTATATCATGGAGGGGGTGACTTTTTAAAAAGACAGAAATATTCTTTAACGAGGAACACCTATCCCGGTTTCTGATTATGAAAGGAAAAACGATATGTCCTAAGTGTTCTGTGGAGTTTGTCGCAGATATCCCTGAGGGTAAGGATACTCATATCGTGACATGTCCTAAGTGTAAACAGACCTTTACGATCAAGCGGATCTGTAAAGATGAGGAGAAAAAGGACTGTGGGTGGGAGGAGCATGGTGAGCCACGGAAGACGATTCTTTCCTCATTAAAACATAATAGCAACAAACCGATGTTTGCATCGTTTTTTCTACTTGCTGTAGGTATTTTAGGGCTTTTTACTTCTGTTGTCTATTGGTCAAGTGAACATATTCTTTTTCCGGAGCTTGAAGGACTTATTTCCAATCTCCCCGGTCCGGTGACCAATAATGTGCTTGTCGCCGTGTTCTTGCTTGTGTTCTCTTGTTTCGCTTTTATTGGTGCACTCACCTCATTTCAAAGACGTTTCTTTTGTATTTCCTTGTTATGTGCCGTTCTTGGTGTATTTTCTATTGGACTGTTTGTTGGTATTATTCTGTCGTTGATTGCATTAGGATTAATTATTTCTGCGCGGGATGAATTTGAGAATGGAACGCAAGGGAAAGTGTTTTAGATCACCTCTTTTTTTTATATTCCTTGTTTTTTTACTGTGGGTTGTCCTTTTGTTTGCGGCACCATTTGTCGTACCAAATAATACACTTACCGATTGTTCGGGGGTTGTTTTTTTAATAGATAACGAAAATGATTTTTCTCATCTTGGATTCCCTTGGGGTCAAGTGTATATGATCGGAGATGTGATGTGTCATCAACGAATCGAACGATCATTTATGTTCAATGAAAATTCTATGCCTTTTTGCAGTCGGTGTACAGCGATCTGGCTTGGGGTAGTCATAGGCATTGGTTTTACTGTGTTTTATCGAGTTACTTTAGATGAAAAATTTCTTCTGTTTCTATTGCTCTGTTTATCTCCCATTGCTGTGGATGGATTTGGGCAGGTTATTGGTCTCTGGGAGAGCTCTAATCTTGTCCGAGTTATCACTGGTCTTCTTGCGGGTGGGATTACTGGAGTAAGTATTGGAGTCATTTTTGATGAATTAGTGTGTTTTCGAAAACAGAACCGAACGATTCTCGATACGGGTAAATAAAAGAGGCTACTCTGGCCATTCGCTGACTTCTAATGGTTTGGTAGATGTTTCTGTTTTTTTTGTTAACTTTAGGAAAATCAGGGTGAGTGCGATTTCCGTTACTGGGGCTATAATAAGCTGGACAATGATCTGTCCTATTAAGGGGATAAATGACATAGCAGAAAATCCTTGAAAAGCGAGACCGGTTTGGTTAAAACTGGAGGAATTTGAAGTTATGAATCCTTCAGAGAAAAGAGTACTGAACGTAAAATAGATATTTAGCAGCATAAACGGTAGGAAAATAACAAATCCGATAATTCCGATAATCAGCAATATTACAAAGATATACAGCACATTTCCTTTGGTTATCGTCCAGCTATGTTTCAAGCTATCAAGAGGGCCTTTATTTTCAAGTACACATGATTGTTTAAACAAATTCAGTCGTAGGGAAAAATAAATCAGAGGAATAATAAGGATAACTAACAGCCCTGCTGAAAGACAGATAAGTGCGAAGAGACCAGATATTGTACCTGCTATCATAAGGCCAACAAGTGCAATAATTGGTAGTGCGATAATAATGAAAAAAAGAATCATGGAAGCAAATAAGCGGGGAACAAGTTGAAATCCCTGCTGTAATGCATCTCGGATGCCAAGCTTTCCCCCCTTCTGTTGGGCATCCACTTTTTTTACTACTGCTGCTATGACACTTACATGAATAACGATCAGTAAAATAATAAATGTGAGACCTAAGCCTATAACGAGTATGATATTGTCATTTATGATTGATTGCATTTGAGTTTGATCAGTAAAACTCATCATGTTATACCCAAAGAGATACCATAGTATCACAAAAAAAACCGAAAAGACAAGCGTTGGAAGAGCATAGAGAAGAATATACCCGGGGTCATGAAAAACTGAGGTGAATGATGTTTTAATCACATATCCAATATCAATATCCTCTCCACTCATGATAAGATGCATCTTTATGAACCTATTTAACGTTTGCTACAGAAGAGAATCTTTTGTTTTTTTTAAAAGAAATGTTGCCGTATTAGAAATCGTTTTTTCTTATTTATTTGTAAAACCAAATAGTAAATGAGTGAGAAAAAGGTAGATCTTCTATGTATTTATTGATTTTTTACATTTTTCAGTGCTCGTTTTCGTTTTGCATCTGTTGTTTTGAGGCTGGTTAGCATTTTTCTTAAAAAGTATGCATAGATAAATATGCTGTAGAGCAGCAGAATGCAGACAAGAACTACAAGTGTTGTAATGTTTGCTTCATTTGATAAGATGATAAGAAGATCGGTGAGGATATTGAAGGGAATAACAAAGAGAATAGCGAAGAGGAGATTACGAAAGACATGATTTTTATACACGCCATATCCGATATACGCACCGCTTGCACCATGGATGAAAATCTGACCAAACGAGGCAATGCCGATCAGTACAAGTATGGTAAGATTTGAGGAGATGTAGGTGCTGACTGCGATAAGGAGAAACGGGGTAAAGGTAGATCCAAAGCCTAGACCCAGAGTGAGACCATAGATAAGAGTTTCTGGCTTTTCATGAAATCTGGGGAGATTTAGTACAATTGTTTTGAGAAGTTGACCGACGATGACGATAAGAAAAATATAGACGATAAAAAACAGTTCAAACGCAGATTGTACCAGTGCAGTGATGAATCCAAAGACGATGCCGATAAAAAACATGAGAAATCCGATTTTATGTTGAAAAGTTCCTTCAAATTTGTCAAGGGTAAAATAAAGAAGTATTAGAGCAGGGATGATGCCGAGAAAGAGACTCGCCTGGGGGATGATAATTTCTTCCATGGAATTGCTTTTGGGAAAACATGGTTCTGCTATTTAAGGGTACTACGTTGATCGGCTCTGTTATTACACTAATTTATATATATTTTTATATGTCTTTTTTATGATAGTATTACATTTTGACATTCAAATGGATAATATTTATATATAAAAAATTGCAAAGTATAACATAATTATAAAAAAGGAGCATTGAACGTCATCCTGTACCTACAACAAAACATACTTACGACACTAATACTATTCATACCCCTCGCTTCACGCTCCTAAAAGGCTATGGAGGAACATGAAAAAAATAACCAATGCCAATCTCTTCAAACACGTTATCCTTACCTTGATTCTCATCACCGGTAGACGATCCTCCAAAACAATCGCCTGCGCATTCATGGACGCAATCATTCAAACACTTCAAGAAAAATACTCCTTTCTCACACATGTCACGATAAAAGATCTGACCTATTTTGAAGGAGTCCCCAAAAACGCTATCGTTATCAAGACAAATATAGAAAAAGTTTCAAAATCAGAAATAGGCGAAGCAATCGAATCCATCATCCGAATTCTCTGTATGGATCTCGAAGAAGAAAGCGGTCTCTTCTTTCTCAAAGAACTCAAAGACCGCATGGGAGAAAACGATCTCGTCGAACTCAAAAACCGGGGAGTCGACATTGAACTCCTCAAACTTGAACAGCGGCACCTCCACGAACAACTCGAGCGAAGAAAATCACTGCTCAATCATGATGATGACGACTATCGAGAAGATCTTGAGGACCACATCCTTGAATATACCTGGGATGCAGTTGCATCATTTAAATATCGGAACAATGTCTGTTTTCTCTACGATAAAAACGGCAGACTACTCGACAAACTTCATTTGAATAAAATCATTGAATACTACGTGCGAACACTCACTGATTTCGGAAAAGATGTAAAAAAGATGAACGAACTCCAGCTCACAGATAAACAATACGAATTCCTCCAAATGCTGTACGCACGCGATCTTGATGTAGACTCTGCGATCTTCCTTCTTCGAATGACCGAAGCAGAGTTTAGCCATATGGTCCAGCGACTCCTGCGACATGAAATTCTCAGACATATCAGCATGGACGAAATTAAAATCACCGAAAAAGGTATACAACTCTTAAAAGAGCGACAAAAAGAAATACCTGTAAAAATAGAAACACCCTGACTCTCATAAAACAAGTTCACCATACATTTATAGATATTACTTTATCAAAGAAACTTTACCGTAGAAGATGTCCTTCACTATCAATAATACCTTGATGAATCCGAGTGGAGCTAATAGGTTTATCATCCTCAGCCAAGACATAAGAAATCTCAACGATATCTAACGCTTTTTTTCCTCTTTTGATTCGTTCTGAGTTAATCTTATTTGCCGTGTCACGAGTCTCTGGAGACACCACAATAGCATCATACGACTTCTCAACGGCGAGACCGTACGGATGAGCGATGGGGATTATACGAATTCTCATAGAGACTTCTTTCTTTTCAATAAATGTTTGAAGAGATTGCACTCTCTTGGAGTAAGGTCTCACAAACTCTTTTCCTTCGAGAAGTTTTCCTTTTGTTACACCAATATCGACACGGCCAGTCTTACCTGCTTTTACAAGTGCTTTTTCAAGAAGTATTTTATGACCTTTATGAAAGATATTAAATGTGCCACCAACACAGACTTTCATGTTTCATACAAGTATCACTCTTATATCTTAAAAGCTAATCGCCCCCTCCAATAAAGTACTATCTCTTGATTTTTACAAAAAGAATACGCCGAGGGGGAGATTTGAACTCCCGAGGGGACAAGTCCCCACGAGCTCTCCAGGCTCGCGCCGTACCGGGCTGGGCCACCTCGGCATGAATACATCAAGAGGGTGGTATATCCTGCTGTTTTTTATGATTTTTTCCAAAAAGACGGATACGTTCCTTTTTTCATCAGAACACGATGGAGATCCGCACATACACCGGCATCTTTCTGCACCATTTCTTCTGTTGACATCAATGCACGAGCTAATGCAACTCCTTCACCTTTTAAGGTAAATACTGCTACCGTATCATTTTTTTTGATATCAGTATCCACCTCAACCAATCCAGGTAAGGCGAGTTGTGCACCATGACATAGCGCATCTACTGCTGAATCACGAATAAGTAGGGCGGGAAGATGTTGCAGCAGCATTTCCATGGGGTGAAGCACCGCTTTGATATCTTTCTCTTCTTGTTCTTCTTTATAAAATAGGTAAGCATCCTTTATATCCTGTAAATGAACCGCGTTTTCTTCGTGCAGGTGTCCTACTCGTGTTCTTCTCAGTTGTGCAAGATGCGCTCCGCATTTTAGTTTTTTTCCTATATCAACACAGAGCGTTCTGATGTATGTTCCTGCTTCGCATCCCACCAGAAAAAGAACTTCTGTATCTTTGATTTCAAGAAGTTCAAGATAGTATATATGTCGCTTTCTTCGCACCCGTTTTACTGCCGAGCGAACAGGTGGCAGCTGAACGATATCTCCTACAAAATCTGCACATACCTTTCTTATTTTCTCTTCAGATATTTTTTTATGCAGTTTCATTACGGCAATATATTCCTTTCCTGCAAACAAAAGAGCATATAACGCTCGTGTTGCTGTTCCCAAACCAAGGGGAAGTACCCCCGTAACATGAGGGTCAAGTGTTCCTCCATGCCCTGCCTTTTCAAGAGAACATATCTCTCGAACCCAGGAGACAACTTGATGAGAGGTAGGCCCACTGGGTTTGTCAAGGATAATCATTCCACAATCAAGTAGTTCTTCGATACTCCTCTCAGTTGGTATCTTCCCATAATGTGGGTTGGTTTTCGAAGACACTTTAATCAACCGTTTTCGCCCGACATCTGAAGGAAGGAGCGGTTTTTTCTTAGGCATTCTATTAAGGGGGTGAGCTACTATGTGCTATAAAAGCATTAGTTTTTCAAACGCGACAGAATAATCTGCACGATCTTCTCTGGAGGTTTATCAGATGAATCGATGACGACATCGTAAATAGATTGTTCTTCAAGATCAATATCATAGTATTGTTTGTACCGCATTTTTTCACTGCGTTCCCGTTCCAGAATTTCTTGTTTTCGTTGTTCAACTGAGCCACCTTCTCGTTTAACAAGACGCTGTGCCCGCGTTGTGAGATCTGCGGTGAGAAGAATTTTAAAGGCAGGAATCTTATTTTTATAGGCTATCCATCCCGCGATTCGCCCTTCTAAAATGACTTCATCAGTTTGAAGAAGTTCAAGCTGTTTTTTATCCAATTGCTCATCAACTTCTCTATGTGTTTCGCTGTAGATTCCAAACTCCTCCAGACTCATGTTGTGTTTTTTTGCCAGTGTTCGAAATAGATCACCAGTGTAGACATACGGACGGTTTAATTCTTTTTTTAAAAGTTGAGCGATGGTAGTGGTGCCGGTACCTGGAAGCCCGCTTATTGTGATAGGATGCATATTACCGTGAACGAGCAGAGGGAAAAATATTTTTTCGCATGTTTTTCCACCATTCTGACCAGCCGATCCATTTGAACCCTTGTCGTATCAGTTGGCCGACTACAATGGAAAATATGAGATATAATAAAAACCAGCTTGAGATGGTTATAAGGCTGCCAATGATAGGTACTCTAAAAAATAAAAAAACTCTGCTTGCCCAGGGGACCGTGAAAAATTGATATTGTACGTTCCCTAAGAAATATAGCAACCAAATAAAAATCGGTGCAATAAAAATAAACAGAAAAAACATGGGTTTCATCATGCCGCTCTGTGACTCAGTGGTCATCTTCATAATGTCTCCTTGTTTTTTCATCAGTTTCTGCACTTGATTCGTGTTTCCCTCTCGCCGGGCCTTGCTGAGTTCTTTGTTAAACGCTCGGCTGACCTCTTGGGCTTTTCCCATAGCGGTCCAGTCCATGAAAAGATTGGTAAAAAACGAGGAAAGAAAGACGACAATGATGCCGGCAAGAATAATGGTGAGTACGGGGTATTGACCGTTAAATCCTATGAGCGGATAGAAGACGGAGTTGAGCCCGATTGCAATACTCGATCGGATTCCTTGATCTCCGAAGACAACGATGACAATAAGCATCACGAGCATAAGAAGTAACAGTTGACTTGCTTGCCCTTTTTGATTCATATCTATTTTCCTTTACTCTTCTTTTAAAACAGGTTCGACCTGTTTTACTGCTTGATCAATGGCATGATTGTGGTTGAAGACAATTTTTACGGTTGCGCCAGATAGAGCTGCATATGACATTGCTGCGGCGCGGTTTATCATCTGATGTTCATGTATTTTTTCCGTAGAGTCAGGATCACGATTTCGGGAGGTATCATTCTGTCGGCGTTGATAAATCTCCTCAGGGTCTGCTTCGACAACTACGATTGCTCTTGGATCAAGCTTTTTGATCACCCATTCTGGAAGACCAGGCATATATCCCTTAGGAGTTTTCACCGTGCAATGAGTATCTAAGATAACAGAACCCATGTTACTGACGCGTTCAGCAGATTTAATCTGTAACTCTTTTTGTTGCACAAGCGTAAGCTTACGCATATCGTCTCGATCTTTGACAAGGTTCATTTCTTTTGCAATGTCAAACATAACGGTTCCGAATGTCACAAATTGAATATCCATTCCTTCAGCTGCCTGCTTCATCACTGTTGTTTTTCCGACACCCGGAATGCCGGTGACTACAATTACCCCGAGATCGTTATTCATTTCCAAAGAACCCTCGCAGCACAGGATGCATCTCCATTGCCTGCTCTTTTGCAATTTGTTCATAGAGATTAATCATAATACCAACTGTTAACAATAGTCCTGTTCCACTTGCATTTCCAATAGTACCAATCGCATCGGAGATTCCCGCAAGTGCACCAACTGCAGCACCACCAATAACTGTGACGACAGGGATGTAACGTTCGAGTACCCGGCCTAAAACCCGGGGATCACGACGGAAACCTGGTATCTGCATACCTGAACTTTGAATTTGCCGAGCTACCGCTCGTGGACCCATATTTGTTGTCTCAATCCAGAACTTTGCAAAGAGAATAGAGCCAAAAATCATCACCGATAGGTAGATTATTACTTTGATGGCAAACTGAAATGGTTCATGTGTTCCATCGCCTCCTTGCAATATGGGGAGTAACCACCCCTCGATTCCATTTAAACCTGAAACATACCACGCACCCCCATACAAGGGAGAGGATGGATTCTGGTTTAACGCAGATGTGTCATAATATCCAATCCACCATTGTTTACCAATAAAGGGTAATCGACTGAGTGTTGGGTGGGTATAAAACAATAATGCAAACATGTTTACATTTGCGAGCAATGCTGCCATCAAAATGACGGGGATATTTGATGCATAAATTAGCCGAATTGGATAACGACCTCGTGCACCACGAACTCGGCCATGAGCGAGAGGTAGTTCAATACGAGATGACTCTGCATAGACTACAATCAGAAATATTGCGATAGTACCTATTAAGGGGACAATGGCGTTAGGGAATATCCCTCTTCCAATAAAAAGAATTTCAAATCCCCCCAATCCGCCAGTTCGAGCACTTCCACTAATAATTTCACTTAAAGATAAATCAGATAGCAAAAACGCTGTCCCAGGAATGAAACCAACAGGAGGGTTTAATGGCGATAATTCTCCAGCAGATCTTGGTAGCCAGTTAAACAATCCCGTAAAAATCGACTGTGAAACACCTGCTGCAATAAAAAGCGAAATACCTGAACCAATACCCCATTTCGAAATCAGTTCATCCATCAGAAATACAAGAAATGCTCCTATGAATAGTTGGCCTATGATAATTAGACGAGCACCAGCGAGATCTACTTGACTTACCAATACATCATTTGGGACTAAATATCCGAATACTTGAGGAATTGCTTCCACAAGGATCATAACAATAACAAGAACCTTTTGCGTCCCCTGATAAATTGCTTTGTCTTCTTTTTTCTGCAAATCAAGATTGATAATTTTTGCACCAACAAAGAGCTGCAATATAATCGATGCAGTAACAATCGGTCCAATACCAAGGTGCATAATCGAACCGGAGGCTCCAGCCATAATTGTACGGAAGCTTGCAAAAATATCAATCGCACGGCCAGTGAGTCCGTAAATCGTAATATTTGTCAGAATGAAATACAAAATCAGACACAAAATCGTCCAGAACATTTTTGTTCTGAAGGTGATGTGGCCCTCCGGTTTGGTAACGGCTGGCCATCGTTCAATTATAGGTTTAAGGGCGTATAGTCTGCTTTGTTTTTCTTCTGCCATGGTGAAACCCTTTATGTTTCTGGTGTGATGATGTCGCCGCCTTGTTCTTTTATTTTTTCAACGGCTTTCTGAGAGGCTTTATTAACTGTTATTTTTAATTTGTTTTTTACGGTTCCTCCACCAAGAAGTTTATCAACTCCCTCTTTGGTGAGATTGATTTCTTTTTTCCCGGGGTATCTCTCCTCAAGGCGACCAACGTTTATGATAGTCTCTTGTTTCGTAAGGCTTTTATGTCTTTTAAAACCATGCCTTCCAAAATGATCGGGCATATTTTTTGTCATATACATATAGCGATGTTTAAGCATCCCTGCGTTTCCTCGTCCGCCTCGTAATCCTGATCCACGGCCTGCTTTTTTTCCTCGGCCGTGTGTCATTGATCCTCTGAATTTCTTGGTTTTTTTCCGTGCCAAAGTATTCACTATCCTGATATTTTTTAGGTGTTCTGAATCGAAAGCAGATAAAGTAGTATATTATTATACTTTCGGATAATGCTTAAAAAGTAACTCTGTTCGTCTAAGTCTTATTTATCTGTTTGTATTCTGAGGGCGGATACTGTAAATTTTTTTTGTGGTTTAGTATGAAAGGAAAACTGATGGGGGATGGTATGCGCGTATTGTTTTTCCCAAGTGATCTCTGCTCGTAGTGCTTTAATCATTGTTTCAATGAAGGGAAGTGTTTTGTTGAGATGTAGTGAGTAGATGGTAGTGCTGATTTCACATGCTTTTTCAAGGAATCGTCGATCGGCATGCAGATGTGCTTTTTGTGCGCCAAAAGGCGGGTTCATAAACACGGTGTCTGCTTGTGTTGTGACTGTTGTAATGTTTTGGGTTTTGTAGGTTACCGAAATATTTTCTTGCTGAGCGAAGTGTTGTGCTTGGCTGATGAGTCTTGTATCTATATCGATTCCGATGACGTTTTGTGCACCTGTGAGTGCTGCACCTATTGCAAAAATACCTGTGCCACAGCCAAGGTCAAGAACTGTCTTGTCGTAGATATCGTCAAAGTGATGGGCTGCATAGATGATATCTGCTGCAATTGGTGCGGGGGTAATGTATTGTTCCCATTCTGGTTTTGGATCCTGTGGTAGGGGTACTTTTTGTAAGAATATTTCGAGCTGTTTTTGTTTCATTGATGCAGCATGTTGATTTGCAAGCCGTTAGTTAAATTTTTGTTATCCATAAGCTTTATGTGCCTGAATTCTTTTTCAGGCTCCGATTCTTGTGGGCTCGTAGATCAGCGGAAGATCGCTTCCTTGGCATGGAAGAGGCCTCGGGTTCAAATCCCGACGAGTCCATACTTGTCTACAGCAGAGAATATTGGTGAGAGAGCCTATTTTTTCCATCTCTTGATTTCACCCTTTTTTATGTTTTCGGAGTGCGTGTAAAAAACAGTCTTTGGGTTCTTGTCGGTAGTATTCTTCTGCAAATTCGATGTGTGTTTTTGTGGTGGCTGGGTTTTTGTTTGAGGTATTTTTGTGAGGTGTCTGTTGTACCAATTTTTTGTTTCTCCGATTAGTTCTAAATATGTGAGCTATGGAGGTATGTACAATAGAAATTTTTAAATACTACAATATACATATACCCACGAATTTCCCACAGGTAGAGTATTATGAACTCAGTAATTCGTCTTGACACTCGTGGTCGACTGGTTATTCCAACTGAATATAGGGAAACCTTGGATTTAAAAGAAGGAGACGAAATTCTTCTCAGTCTTGATAAAAAAACCAATACCCTTATCATCAGTCCTATCTACGCAGATCACAAAGATCTCATTCAAATACAACTTGACTTCGGAGACACCCCGGGATGTCTTGCAAAGATTGCTGCAGAGCTAGCAGCATTACGCGTTGATCTTGTGATGACCGAATCGAAAAGTTATCAACGGGGCACAAAAGCACGATGGGATATTATAGCAGATATTTCAAAGAGCACACTTTCTATCGAAGAAATTAAAAAGAAACTGTTAGCATCAGGATTTGTAGAGGACATGAGGATCAATCGGATCGCTCGTGATTGGCTTCATCGATAGAATATTCAATGTTATCAATTCTTTTCTTTTCCTCTTTTTTTTTTATTAACTGGTGGATTGAATATGAAGTATAAATGGCCCAATGACAAATGCTGATCCTGACCAGGGACGGGCATAGGAGGCTGTAATCTCAACTGAAATTTTTCCTAGACCAAAGATTGGTTTTTCTGTATCCACAGATACAGACTCTCCGGCTGGTAGACCATAGACTGCACCTTTTTCTGAAACATTAATGTTTTTTAGAATGCCGCCCTGAACACTGATATTCCACGCACAACCACATAACACTGCACCTGTATTTTCAAAGGTTATGTTTAGTGATCCGATACCTGGTTTCACGTCTTGTATCGTCACTTCGGGTTCTTCTTTTGTTCCAAAATTCATCAGCCATGCGTCTCGTGTATACTGATTACCGTCTACAAGTTTGATACAATATCCTGCAACAATAAATCCATCATCTGATGTCTGTTGAACTGCATATGCGGTGTCAGCATATTTCCCTCCATAGTATGTGTCCCACTCAAGCTTTCCGCTTTTATCTGTTTTGAATATCCAAAAATCAATATGATCCCAGCCTGGAACACATCCACCTTCGTTATCATACCAATTCATCGTAGTTCCAACGATGATAAACCCTTCATCGTCGGTTTGATCAAAACTCTGCCCCACATCCAATTTTGATCGATCGTAGGTAAAGATTTCATGCGAATCTTTTCCATCTGTTTTGATTAGAAGGACATCCATATCGCCATTTGTGCTGCTGTACCCGGTCAGTGCATAGCTTCCATCATTAGTTTGTATTACATCATAGGTAACTTCAGCAGCATATTCATATCCAATAGAGAGATTCCACAGTTCGTTTCCTTGCGCATCTGTTTTTAACAGCCATGCATCAACATAGGCCTCACCTGTCGCATACGAGTAGGTAAATCCGCTGATGATGAATCCATAATCATCGGTTTGATCAACGGAGAATCCTGCATCTATCGTTTCTCCACCATATGTTTTTTGCCATATCAGTGAACCCTGTTGATCAATTTTCAGAAGAGTTGCATTGCCTATTAACATCTCTTGCGTCGCTAATAGATTCGTGGTCCCTACGACAATGTAGTTGTTATCTGATGATTCTATTAGTTTATATCCAAAATCTTCTCCCCCAGGTACTCCAAAGGAGAAATTCCAGAGCATGTTGCCCAAGCTATCGGTTTTAATGACAAAACCATCTCCGCTTGTATCTGTAGAACGTGATTCTCCGGTTAGAATATATCCGCTGTCGTCGGTTTGCAATACTGCATAGGCAATTTCAGATCCACAGCCACCGAAGGTGGTATTCCAGAGTTTATTACCCTCAGCATCAACTTTTAAGAGCCATGCATCCGCATCTGCTCCAACTGGCTGGGCATACCCCGTTACAATATATCCACCATCATTGGTTTTTTTAATATCTCTTGCTTTCTCGTCATGAAACGATGTTCCAAATGTATTGTTCCACAATACATCCGGAGGTTCACCCCGAGGTCCAACTGGGAGACTCATCTGCTCAGATGCTCCAATCGTACCGAAAAGTGAAGGTACGGGCTCTGTATCAGCTGGTATCTCTGGTATTATTGCTGTTGCACTCGATGCAAAAAAAGATATGCACAGCAGTATGCTTATTAGTACTTTCAATTTTGTATTCATTCTCATAATTACCACGGTGAAGGTTATTTTGTCTATTCCCACTATAATGTAAATTTAATCATTTATATAATTTATGTAAACTTTTTTTAAACAAGAACATTAGAATGTGAACATTTAATAAAATTTATATATATAACTTATATATATTTTCTCTACTGCTCATTATTCATATTGATGAGCAACTAAAAAACACTACATCTGTACGGGGCGTAAGACACGTGAAAGAAAAACTTGTAGTAGTAACTATTTGTATGCTGATATTAACCGCTACCTCTGTTGTCGCAATAGAAACAAATTCTTTTGAATCGATAGCACCGCATAACTCAAAACGGACCATCTATCAAAAATCATATATTGATAAAAAAATCCAAACCAATAGTATCAAACGTTTAAAAGAGAATAAGAACTTGTGTGAACCCGGTGTAATCCTAGCAAAAATTCAATCGGATATTGATATTTCAACACACGATAAAACACAGATATTTCTTGAAGCATTACAAAACAAAAATCCAGATCTTTCTTCAGTTGAAAATGTTTCTTTCATATTCGAAACGACGCAGTTGAAAATATCGGATAACTCTTGCTATGGGCTTGATAGATGGGTGAAGATCCATACTGACACTTTTAATGTTGAAAATGAAGTACGAGAATGGGAACAATTACCAGAGATAGAACTAGCTCAACCTAATTATATTGCGACGCTTTGCCTTGAACCCAATGATCCCTATTATCACACATCTGGGAGTTGGAATCAAAATTACAAAGACCTATATGGGATGCATAACATCGATACTGCCAAAGCATGGGATATTTGCACGGGAAGTCATGATGTTGTAGTAGGCGTTATTGACACCGGTATCGATTACACCCATGAGGATATCGTTGATAACATATGGATTAATGAAGATGAAGTACTTGATGGCACTGATACAGATAATGATGGATTTGTAGATAATATCTATGGCGCAAATTATGCGTATAACAACGGTGATCCTAAAGATGATCATGGTCATGGAACACATTGCTCTGGAACAATCGCAGGTATGGGAAACAACTCTGTGGGCGTCGTAGGTGTCAACTGGCATGCACAGATTATGGGAGTCAAAGGGTTTAGCAGTAGCGGATCTGCTTATACTGATACATTGGCTAAATGTCTCCGATGGGCAGTAGATAATGGCGCACAGGTGGTCAGTAATAGCTGGAGTTATTCCAGTAGAGTCGAATCCGTTCCAGTAATTGAATCTGCAGTGCGATATGTCCATAACAAAGGATGTGTTGTTGTTTTTGCCGCTGGAAATGCAAATGATGATGTATCGTATTATACTCCTCAAAACATGGATGAAACAATTGTTATTGCTGCAACCGATTATAATGATAAAAAAGCATCATTTTCTAATTGGGGTGAATTAGTTGACGTTGCTGCACCAGGCGTAAGTATTCTTTCACTCGAGGCAGAAGGAACCTCGATGGGACTTGATGTCGGAGAGAATTATACTGTTGCAAGTGGAACAAGTATGGCCTGTCCGCATGCTGCAGGACTCGTTGCTCTGCTACTTGCAAATAATCCAGCCTTAAAACCTGATATGATAAAAACGATTTTGAAACATGCCTGTGATGAGGTATCTTCATCCGTTCCGATTGGTAGAGGTCGAATTAATGCGTATGATGCTATCATTCGAGACCCCGTAATTGCCAATCTTGATAAAATCGTGATTGAAAGCGATCCCATTGTTGATATCACAGGATCGGCTTGGTCTGAAGACTTTGAATATTACACCGTCAGTTATACAAAACGTGGAGTTTCGGAGTGGATAGAACTTGTAAATTCTACAGAAACTGTCATCGATGGAGTATTATGCACTTTTGATACAAGCGTTTTATCATCGGCAAAATACGAGGTATATCTTAAAGTTAAGACTCAAAAATATCTCTATAGTGACAAAGAAATAGTTCTCATCGGAGGATACGAACAATTTATTGTGGATAGTCAACCAATAAACTACCTTGTTGATTATACCTCCATTCAAGATGCCATTGACAATGCAAGTGATGGCTATCGGATTTTTGTTCGAGATGGCATCTATAGGGAAAGCATTACTATTGATAAAGAGATAGAATTAATCGGTGAAAACCGAACCTCAACAATCATCGATGGAATGACTAAAGGTCACGCTGTTGGTGTATATTGCGACAAAGTAACAGTTACCGGATTTGGCATACAAAACGGACAAAAAGGAGTCTATGTAAATGCAGTGTCAGACGTTCTTGTAACCAACAATAACATAAAATACAATGATCAAAACGTAGATGATCAGGGCCTTAATACTCAATGGTATACTCAACAGGGTGGTAATTTCTGGGATGACTACGATGGAGAAGATAAGGATGGTGATTGCATCGGAGATACGCCCTATCAGATCAGTGGAAGCAATGCAGAGGATAAAAAACCACTTATAAGCTCAAAAAAGGATCCAACCATAGTACCTCAGAGAGTAATTGTTGATGATGATTTTGACCAAACAACACCTGGATTTGGATATGATAAATATGAAGCCATCCATGACGCCATTGTCTCTGTGAAAAACGGTGGCACCATTGTTGTAAAACCAGGGTATTATCATGAGGTCAACTCGCCAATATGGAAGACAATTACTATTGTAGGCGAAGATAGAGATACAACGATTGTTGATGGGTGGGATAAGGACTCAATTCTTTATATTATTGCAGAAAATGTCTCAATTATGGGTCTGACGATTCAAAACACCGGGACTCGGATGAATTGTGGTGATGACATAACCGAATTAGCAGCTATCTACTGTGCAGCACATAATACCTTTATTGCTCATAACCATATTCAGAACGCTCGAGTTGGTATCTCCTTATCTGGACATCATCGAAATGATCGGGAACGAAGTAACTACAATGTTATAACGCGAAATGTAATCGGCCCGATTTTTTATATGGGTGTATTTGCATACGCCTCTGATTACAACATCTTCTCTGGTAATACCTTCTACCAAAACTATCGTGGGATTACCCTGCTCAACTCAGAACGTAACGTCGTAGTTCAAAACAAATTTGTCAATAACTCACGAGGTGGTTTGTGGGCATATGAGCAATCGTGTCATAATATTATCACAGAAAATATCGTTGATAATAATCAAAAATATGGCCTGGCAATAGAATGTGAAAACGATTGGGAAAACAAACATAACAATACTCTATCTAAAAATCTTATACGAAACAACCTCGAATATGGTATCTGGTATATCGACACCGCATATAATCCAATTATTCATAATAAAATAGAAGACAACGGTATCGGCGTCATGTTTTACACCACCACAGATGCCGACTGTTTTACCTCCAGATGCGAGGTAACAGAAAATATCATCCAAAACAATGATGTCGGAGTGGAAACAGACTGGGATACCTACAAGAACAAAGTCCATTATAACAACTTCATTAACAATCAATGCAATGCTTGGTCACGTGACCATAATCTTTGGAATGAAGAGTATCCTCTCGGCGGAAACTATTGGGATGATTACAACGGGTCAGATAACTATTCAGGCCCGGGACAAAATGAGACCGGAAGTGACGGCATAGGAGATACACCCTATGAAGTTGAAGGATACTATAAACCCTCCGAAAACGACCACGATCATTATCCACTTATCAATCCTATAACGTGGAGTAATAATCCACCAAATCAACCCAACAAACCCATACCAGAAGATGAAGCCATCTCTTCACTCAATAGTCCTCTTCTCAGCTGGATTGGAGGAGATCCAGATCCTGATGATAGCACAACATATGATGTCTTCTTCGGAACAACCACGACTCCATCAAAAGTTGTTGATAATATCGATACACCCTTCTATCAAACAAATAACCTTAAAGAAGCAACAACCTACTATTGGAAGGTTGTCTCAAAAGATAGTATGGGACAACAAAACGAAAGCAATCTCTGGCAGTTTGTTACACCCGCACAATATAAACCTGAGCAACTCAACATATCAAATATCACCGGCGGAATAGGGCTTTCCCTCTCGATCAGCAATACTGGCGAAGACACAATACATGACATTAACTGGTCATGTGAAATAAACAATGGACTTCTGCTCTTACCGCTTGGACGTCAGAAAACAGGGCACATTCAAAACTTAGAACCGGATGAATCTGTTAACGTCCGAATTTTCTTATTCGGTCTTGGAAGAGTCACAATAACTCTGCAAGCCACAACTGATTCAACAACGATTCAAAAAACAGCAACTGCCTTTGTGTTCTTCCCTTTTGTTGTTAATCCTCAACTAGAGATAGGGTAACATCATATCTCCTCTCTTTTTTTCGTATCCTAACAAAGAGTTATAATACATATCATCATTTTTATATTATATTCATAATTAATTCGATGAATTCCAAATAAACTATATATAAAATAGTCGTCTAAACAATAGAAGTAAGGGGATAAATATGATGAACCATCATGCTTCTGGAAAAATATCCGTATTTTTACTAATGCTGGTCTTGATTGTATCAAGTCTTTCATTATCGCCTAGTATGGCTGATGAACCAATAACTCAACCTACAACAAGTATTCCTACAGATACAGGGGATGTTCAGGAAAAAAATCAAGTAACCGTACATTTAGATTCTGAAACCACTCATCCGACCACACGATATACAAATTTGCAGACTCAAATACCCGTTTTATCAAATACAGGTAAAAAGGAATCAGCGCACATCTATCATAAAAACGGTACTTTTTATCAGACCAAAAACATAGATATCCTTCATCGATTTGTAAATGTACAAGGATGCACCTATCTTATTATTACCCATCCAGACTTTCAAAACCAAGCTCTCACACTTGCAACATGGCGCCAAAAAACAGGCAAAAAAACAGAAATCGTCCCCATTGATACGTTCAACCCACAAGATATAAAAGATATCATCACCGAACGATATTTGCAAGGTAATCTCGAATACGTTCTTTTCATCGGTGATGTTCAATATATCCCTGCAAAATATTGGGAGCATTATAAATTTCCAGAGTGGCTATATCATACAGACAATGGCGTTCTCAGCGATTACTGGTATAGTTGTATGGAACATCCAACCTACGGTTTAATTGATCCCTATGCCGATGTAGCAATTGGCCGACTTTCTGTTCAAACAGAAGAACAAGCCGAACATCAGATCCAAAAAATACTTGCCTATGAAAAAAATCCACCACGAGATAACTGGCTGAAGAAAAATCTGATGATAGCAGGAAATGGTGATTTATTCGGTCAAACAGAAGATGCTATTATCTCTGAATATTTAGAACCTGCAGGATTTACATGCGACCGAGCATATCTCAAAGGTGAAAATGGAACCAGCCGTTATGTCTCACTGGCTATCGATGAGGGACGGGGTATTGTCAACTACCGAGGACAAGCACTCCCCAATGGACTAGCATGGATCATCGGTGGACCTGGTGAATACGAAGCTTGGATGGATTGGCCACATGTCCAGCATCTCTATAATTTCAATCGCACACCTGTCTTTTTCAACATTGTTTATTGGTTAAATGATATCGATTATGAAACCGACAGCCTTGGTGAGGCACTCATGAATAAATATCCTGGAGGTGCCGTGGCATCGATCGGTGGAACAGAATATTTCTTCGAATGGGACTATACCTACGGTTTTAGTGATTCCTTTTATGGCATTCCTTTTAACACTTTTGATACTGAAATCTACAGACAATTATTTAAGGAAGAAAATTACGTTCTAGGTGATCTTCTCAACGAGGCCAAACACACCATTATCGACCAATATGACAAAGAAGGAGAAGCAGCAGCTGCAATGTTTCTTTTACTTGGCGATCCCGCCATGACCATCTGGACAGATATACCCCAATATATGAGAGCAACCAGAGATACTGATCTTACCCTTGGCCAACCAAAAGAACTCACAATTCATGTCGAAAAATTAACTGGAGGCAGTGTTGCTGATGCCACCGTCTGTTTACAAAACGACGATGACCTATTTGAAGTGTGTCAAACAAACGAACTTGGAGATGCACACTTTAGCGTTACCCCTCAATCAAAAACAGATATCACTGTTACGGTCACAGCACACAATTTCATCCCCTTTGAAACCACACTGTCAGTTGGTGACCCGGTTGTTGAAAACATTCGAACACACAAACAATACACCTCAATTCAAAGCGCAATAGATGAAGCACACGATGAGGATACCATCTTAATCCCCGGAGGCACTTTTAAAGAAAACATCGCTATTTCAAAAAGTATCTCTCTTAAAGGAATTGGAAGTGAACAAACAACAATTACCGCCAAGTCATCTGCAGATACGGTTATCCGTGTCACCGATGCAGCAGATGTCAAAATACAAGACCTCTTCATAGCTGAAGGAATAGTTGGCCTATCAATTAGAAATTCAAATGACATACTAGTCAATGATTGTTCTATTGACAATGCCCAAACAGGTGTGCAAATCGATTCCTCACAGGATATCACCATACAAAACAGCAGGATATCACGCTGCAACTGGGGACTGATTGCAGAGGGTAATTCAAATACCATACACATCGTTGATAATATCTTTACAAAAAACATACAAATCCAGCAACTTAAGCAGGAAGAATCTCAAATACAACGACAACTGAAACTCAAACAAGATCTATCACTAACCACGCGCTCAATACCTGATAGTCAGACACAACATATGCAATCTCGAAATGACGGTGGTGGACTATTATTTTCCGCCATATCAGAGGGCACCATTCAGAATAATATTATTAAAAACAATACCATAGGAATTCGTATCAACTCAGATAGCACTCAGAACGTTGTAGTCGGAAATGATTTCATCGACAATCAAGAATATCAAGCCTATGACAATGGAGAAACAACCTGGAATACTACAACTAATGGAAACTACTGGAGCGATTACACAGGCGGAGACAACAACAACGACGGCATCGGTGATACACCATATCAAATACCTTCTGATTCTCAAAACCCCGCAGATCAACTGCCACTTATATCATCTTTTTTACCAACCGTAGATGCAGGAACCAACAGGTTCAATTTCACTGGAGAATCTCTCATTTTCAATCCCTCAGTAATTGGTGGTCTTGGGGAAATGAGCTGGAAATGGATGTTTTCTGATGGAACCATCTCCACTTTTCAAAATCCGACAAAAACATACAACCAAGCAGGTATTTTCACTGAAAAAGTAACGGTTACTGACCGGGAAGGACACACAAGCTCGGATACTATCACGGTTACCCTTGCAGAAAACGAACAAGTCTCTGCTCAGATATCTGACAGTAATTCACCGATGTTTGGTGTCGAATTTGCAGAAGTAGCCCAAGTCTCTGCAGATGCATCTGGTGGATTTGTACCATACACTTGGTCTTGGGATTTTGGTGATGGAACAACAGCTGAAACAAAGGATGCAGTCCATGTCTATTCGAATCCTGGAAAGTATACGCTTACATTAACTGTCACCGATGCAGTTGACACAAATTATACGTGTGAACAACACATTATAGTTCGCAGTATTTACAATGTTCAAAAGGATAAGTACTACTACACTCTCAATGACGCAGTCTATCAATATGAAATGCAAGATGATCACACCGTTATCGTAAGTCAAGGTATCTACCCTGTTGATCGAGCCGTATGTCTCTTTGGAGACAACAGTGGGACACATGGTGATGCAATCCGTAATTATCGGTATAGAGGAACAATCATCGGAGAAGACAAGCATACTACAATAGTCACAAACTCGGATTCTTTTGATGGGGACAAACTCTTTGCCATTGGGAGGGGATCACCCCATCTTACTGTCAGTAACTTCACTTTCTTACTTCAAGACGGTTGTGAGATGGGAGTTGGTGTCTGGTGCTGGCATGATGTCATAAAAAATAATATCTTTACCACAAGCAAAACAAATCCACCAACGCATGCAACAACAGGGATCTTCTTGAAAATGAACTATAATCATATTGAAGATAATATCTTCACAAATCTTACCTTTGGTGTTCATCGTCCTGAAAAAAAGGATTTCTATTTTGAAGTCCAAGATATCAATGATAATACATTTATTGGAAATGAAGTTGGTATCAAATTGGATTGGCTTGCGTGGGGTATAAAAATCAATGGAAACTCCTTTATTGAAAACAATAGAGGAATCTATAGTTACAAAGGATTGCTGAATAAAATCCAAAGAAACACCTTTGTAAGAAACAAGGAAGCAGCAATTTACCTCGAGCATTCAATGGCAAATTATATTGATCATAATAACTTTATCTCAAATACACCAGATCAAGCCGTTGATTTCCTTGACTCCAGTGGTTATAATTTCTGGAATGTAGACTACCCGGGTGGTGGAAATTATTGGAATGATTTCGACGAACAAGATGAAGGTGCATTTGACAATTTTACAGGTGAATCTCAAAATATTTTGGGTTCAGATGGCATTGTTGATCGTGACAATGAAACCGGTGGATTAAATCCCTACAATATCACCAATCCGTATTCAACCACTTTTTTCAGTCAGGATCGCTATCCACTCATAGTACCATGGAAACCATCTATGGATCCTGTTGCAAATTTCACCTATAAAGAAAAAAGTCTCGTCGTTGAGTTTAATGCATCCACAAGCTATGATCCAAATGATCCTATCAAATCGTATACATGGGATTTCGGCGATGGAACAACCGGAACCGGTCAGATTATTTCTCATGAATACGATTGGTATGGTCATTATAATGTCACCCTCTTTGTAACAAGCAACCAAACGGCCGCAAATGTTACCTATCTCGTAAAAGTTGATCCTCCACTACCCAATCAAATATTTTTGGAGGATTTCAATGGGGGAAAAATCGATACAGAAACCTGGATAAACCGAGGGGCTCAATGGTGGACTACCAAAGGTCATGACTGGTGGAGTAATGTACCCGGTCATGATGTTGAATATAATCGCTATTCTGAGATTCACACCACGCATAGTGAACCTGGATGGTGTGAACTTGAAATGAAAAAACCACTTGATTTAAGCAGTTATGAAACCGTCTATTTTGATATGTGGTTTTATGTCAGCCGAGAAGTTGATGGAAAATGGGAAGGACTGCATTGTGAGGTATATGATGGGTCTAGTTGGCATGGATACTGGAGTGTAACCTCAGTGATTCCAAATATTCTTAACAGATGGTACCATATTGAGAAATGGAAACTTCCAGAAAAATTCTGTACTTCACAATTCAAATTACGATTCTGGGTTCTTTCAAGTAATCTCCATAAAAACATCCATACCGATGACATCTTATTGACCGGAATTCCAAAAGAAGGTAACAACTCCTTACCACAACCGAATTTCAGCTTTACACCAGAGCAACCCAGCATCTCTGAGCGTGTATCGTTTACTGATCTTTCCACAGACTCAGACGGCACGGTAGAAAACTGGTATTGGGAGTTTGGTGATGGATCAATATCCCATGAACAAAATCCAACCTATCACTATGAAGAGAGCGATACCTACGTGATAACCCTCTCTGTTGCAGATAACAAGGAGGCCGTCTCATCTATTCAAAAACCAATCTCAGTAAAAAGCAATGATCCAGATAATGTTGCACCGATCGCCGATGGGAATGGACCCTATCTTGCCTATGTTGGTCAATCCATTCATTTCAATGCTACAGCAAGTTATGATCCCGATGGAGACATTCGTCTCTATGAATGGGACTATGAAAACGACGGTATCTACGATGAGTGGTCAGTCGATTCCGCCTGGCTAAACCATAGCTATACCACCCCTGGAAATTATACCGCAGTCATACGGGTCACCGATTCTGATGGAACGCGCTCAACGGATACTATGAATGTTACAATAGTTGCCCCCCCTGAGCCAACAATATATTTCTTTGATGATTTTGAAAGCGGGCAGTTTATCAATTGGACACTAGATGAATCAGACGATTGGGTCATTGGAAATGAAACAGTTGAAGACCTACCAGATAAACCCTCATCAAATCAAGTTGCAACCTGTACCAAACAAATAGGAAAATACGGTGAAGTACCACTACTTATGAATCATACAGTCAATCTCAGTAATTGTTATCAGGCACAATTAAGTCTTTGGCGATTTGTTGACGATAGACACTCCTACGAATACTTGAAAGTGTATGGTTGGAATGGAACCAACTATCGAGAGATTTTCCACTGGACCAACAATCAAGGTGATGATGATGAATGGCATTTTGCTTCCATTGATCTCTCCGATGAATTCTTAATTGATGATTTTAAATTAAAAATTGCTGCAAAAAATGTTGGATATGGTGTTGGAGACGTCGTTGAAATTGATGATGTAACCATTGAGGGTATTCCCTTATTACAGGAGGATTGAAGATATGAGAAAAAACAATATCATGTTTAAAAAAGGAGTACTGCTTGCCGTTACACTCTGTCTTCTAATGACAAGCTTTGCTACTGCAACACACATTCAAAGCAATAGACAAACTAAACAACAGTTTACAATTAAAGAAATTAATGATATCATGCCTAATCAATTCACGGTCCAGTTATCTTCTAATGAGGGATCCCTCTCCTTTATATCCACCGACCGATCAGTTAATGGACCTGGAAATCAAACTCATCCTGCAATCGGCCGTCTTGAGGGAGGAATTCAAATGGTAGCCTATAGACATCAAGAAGATGATTTCGATCAGGTCATTTGGACCTATTCAGAAGATGACGGAGAAACCTTTGGTGTAGGACGGTATCTTGCTGGAGGATCAGGAGCAGATTATCCATCCATTCAACATTGGGCGGACTCCTGCTTTTATGGAACCATGGTGCCAGATGAAAATGATGCAGAAGGTGCAGCTTTATATCTTTTTAAAACAACAGATCCCGTGGAGTATGGAACATATGATCTCTCTCGTTGGGATCTAAGTAAGGGCGGTTTTTTCAACATGGTTGATTCCGAGATCGCTTGTGATAACTCTCAAAACGATCATGAATTTGGTATCATTTCCCTTGTCATCAGTCAATATCGCTGCTGTGGATATCCGGATGTATTCGATGGGCCCTACATTGCCTACAAAGATAAAAGTGATCCTGATCTGATGCATCTTAATGTCTACGACGATTTCATGGGATGTATGCATACTGATGCAGATATTGATGCTATCACAGAGGATAGTTGGGCAGTCTATGACTGGGATGATGAAGGGACTATAAAACTTGTATATCGTAAAGACAACTTTAATGATCTTTCCCATCAAGGATCTATTTATACAGTTGAAAACGCAGAAGGAAATATCAAAAACCCTGTTATTTCAGCCTATGATGATTCTATCGTTATTGTAGCTGAGACTGATGAACAGGGCAACAATGATATTGTCTGCTTCTATGGGAACGGCTCGTATGCAAATAAGCTCAAACGAGTAGACATTGCTTTCTCTTCAAGTGATGAGCAATATCCTGATTTACGTCATGTTGAGCATTCTGTATTTATCTGCTCTTTTGAAAAAGACGGTGTGTTATATAAATCACTTTCATATGATAACGGTCGCACCTGGAGTGAAGAGGCATCGTTTTCTGGTGAAGAAACTATTGTTTCTGAATATAAGACTGCAGATATCTGTGATGCGGGGGTCAGAGCTCTCTTTCAGGTGGAAAATGAGAATCGTGATATTGCTGGTGAAAAAATCTATAGTCTTCGACCAACTTCACCAATTATTAGAGGTTCTTCTGAGGGTAAAATCAACGTTGAGCATGAGTTTACCTTTGAGGCAACAGATCCGGAAAATGAGAATATTTCGTATTATGTTGACTGGGGTGATGGTTCAGATGTTGAGTTTTTCGGCCCCTTTAATTCAGGACAACAGGCAGCTCGTTCTCATAGCTGGTCTGAGAAAGGTGAGTATGTAGTCCGTGCGAAAGCTCAGGATAGCTACAAGGTTGAAAGTACATGGGCGACATTTTCCGTTACCCTGCCGGTATCTCATGATCCAAACACTGAGTATGCTGATGTGTCTGTAGAAAGGATTGACTGGGAGCCAGTCACCGAAAAACTATCTGTTGCACACAATGCAGCAGTCTCTCCCTTGGTGAAAGAAGGCAGCATACCTCAGCCGCTTCTTGCAGGTGATCAATTACATCCTGCACTTGGCAGATCGTTATCCGGTGTACATCTATTTGCCTATCGAGATGAAGAGTCTAATAAAACCGTATGGACATATTCTACCGATGATGGAAGAACATACGATGACGGCAGTGTTATTGAAGGTACTACTGGTGAAGATTATCCAGCTATTGAACGATGGGATACCAACCGTTTCTTTGCAACACTTATTCCATCTATTTCCGATGGAAATGCTGGAACATTTTATCTTCTTGAAACAGACGATCCAACGGATTACGAATCATATGATATTTCAAGGTATCCTCTTAATACACTTGGTTACCATTCCATCCGAGATATCGAGATTGCATGCGACAACACACAGGAGAATTGGCGTTTTGGTGTTGCTTCGTTTATCTCTGATAAAAACGGGGTAAATGAACCGGGATACTATAATTCTGGTGTTAATTTACCCTCCTTGATTTACCAAACCGGGCCAGATGAAATCGTAGTAAGCACGTATCAAGAATATCAGAACCATTACCATTATGATCAGTGTTACCATACTGATGTAGACATCGATCATAGCTGGCATGATGTATGGAGTATCTATGATACATGGACTAAAATAGATGGATGGCGACTGATCCTTCGACAGGACTATTTCGCTGATTTTTCGCTTCATGGAGAACTCTACTTTATCGAAGGCGAGGGAAATCTCAGCTATCCTTCGATTGCTGCAGATAATGGAAAACTTGTGATCCTTGCGGTGACCACTGAAAAGGACAATGATGACATTATCTGCTATCATGGCAATGTTAATCATCTTGAAGTTACCCCTATTGCAACGAGTCTTCTTGATGAATCATTTCCTGATGTCCGTCATGTCGATGGAACCACCTTTGTCTGTACCTTTATGAGAGACAATATCCTTTACTCTTCTGTGACTCATGATGGCGGCGAGACATGGTCCACACCAGAAGAGCTCGTCGATAACGTTCCCTTTGAGTATCGATCCAGCTCGATTACTGATTTTGGTCTTCAAGCTGTGGCATCTGTGAAGATAGACAATGACGTTGATATTCTGTTGGAGCCAAAGTTGATCCCACGGCTCTCTGATTTACAGTGTGAAGGCGATCTGGAATTTTCTGATATTCAACCAGGCGCTACCATAACGGGAGAATTTGTAGTTAAGAATATTGGTGAACCACTATCGCTTCTGGCCTGGGAAACCGAAAACATACCAACCTGGGGAAACTGGACAATTCTTCCAAAAAATGGATACACATCTACCCTTGATGAAAGCAAGGTGAACGTTATTGTTGAACTACCGCTTAGACCAAATGTACTTTATGAAGAAACCTTACGAGTACGAAATGTAGAAGACCCCGATGATTTCTGTGATATCCCAATTTCTATTAGTGTCCCTTCAAGTCAATTCACACCTACTCATCCTCTTCTTCAATGGGTTCATACTCATCTTCAAGATTTCCCCATTTTTCAACTCTTTTTCGAACGTCTTATCGATCGCACTTTCACTCTGTTCAATTGGGAGGGGTTACATTAAATGAAAAAAGCAAAGAGTTTCTTTATCGGGATATTGATGATTGTTCTTGTATTTTCTAATGTTCTTGGAAGCGCAGAATTTGAACCTGAAGCGGATAGTGTCCGCATTCAACACACCACGGCTCGTGCAGGTGTTATTGATCATGAAATCCCGTTGTTTGGTAACTGGAGTCAGGAAGTTGACTGGGTAAACATGCATATCGTGTTTAATGAATCTGAAATAGATATGTATGATCTGAAATTTGATAACTGTGTAGATGAAGACCCATATAATTATATCATAAAAACACCCCCTTCGGGTGGTCGGCGTATTAAAATCTGGTTTTCAGAATCAGAGGGTACACCCGGCGAAGGTCTGCCCCTTGGACAAGGGCAGCTCTGCACAATTATTGTCCGAGTCTTTCAGGAGTCCACCGATGGAGAACATAACCTTTCATTTGTCCCAGTCACAAGGTATGGAGCAACTTCTGGAGATTTTCTTGAACCAGACACGTATAATGCAACGATTACTATTTTGAATAAACCGCCACAGTATCAAAATGTACAGCAATCAAAATCAAAGATCAACCCGGAGAATTTTGTCGTACTTTCTGCACAAGGAAAAGATGAGTATGGTCTGCAAGAGGCTGTCTTAAATGTCAATGAGGATGGCACCTGGTATCATCTCGATGGAGAATGGTGGGATCCAGCATGGAAATATAGAAAAAAGATTACCATTGATCATACTGAAGTACTTGATGATTTTGAAGATTTTCCCATTCGAATACGATGTACCTCCATTGATTTCTACAAGGCACAAGCAGATGCTGATGATTTTGTCTTCACCGATATGACAAATAGTATACGCTATGATCATGAAATTGAAACCTTTAATCGAAAATCACTCAACGCCTGGGTACGGGTTCCATATCTCAGCTCAACAGATGATACAGAACTTTACATGTACTATGGTAATCTTGAATGCGAGAGTCAGGAAAATCCAGCAGGTGTCTGGAATGATGATTACCTCATGGTTCATCATATGATAGATGACACAGATAGTACTGGCAACGGTTGGGATGCTGATACTAGTGGATATAATTTCAAAGAAATAAATAACTTCACCATTCCTAGAGATAAATCATATACCATTACGCTAAATCTGGGCGTGGAGTATAGTGGTCGTCCTATATTCTCTTCTAATGGATCACAAAATCCAGCTATGGACGTACCCAATCAGGGAGACTATTCTGGAAAATACCTTGCAACAGTCACCTATGAAGATACTACTACCGAATCAGTGGCCTCAGAGAATCGCACTATATCATATGATACACATGTGGTTATGCGAGTTGATACCCTTCAACACAAAATGTCCATTTTTGTCGATGGAATACTAGAAAATGAGGTGAATCTAACTCAACCTCTCAGCGCCAGTACCAACGGATTATTCATAGGAGCAAATGCTAATAAAACAAAATTCTTCTCTGGCAATTTTGATGAATTCCACGTCTTTAATGACGCGCGCAGTGATGCATGGATTCAAACAGAACGAAACAACTTCTATCGTCATGGTTTTCATAATATTGCAACCTATGGCGAAGAGGAAGAAAACGAACATAAAAGTGGACGGAAATATGGTTCCCCCACTATGATTTTCACTCTTCTGGACACGTGGGTATGGACAAATTTTACCTGGTCGAATCCAACGATTGCACAAGGCACTGTTGTTAGTTGGAGTATTTGCTACAAAAATAAAAGAGGAAAACTTACGACAACGCCCGAGCAACACTTTAGAATTAATCTTCCACCACATCAACCCACTGACCCGCGTCCTGCAGATGGAGCACATATCCATACAATCAACCCTGTTCTCCAATGGATCGGTAGTGATCCTGATCCTGAGGAGCGGCTTACCTATGATGTCTACTTTGGAACCACTAATCCACCACCGGTGGTATCCATAGCACAAGAGGAATCTTCATATCAAGTAGGAGCTCTTGCGTATTCATCAGAATACTATTGGCGGGTTGTAATTTGGGATGATTCAAACAGATTTATGCAAAGCCCTGTTTGGCGGTTTACCACCCGGCAACCGCGATCTGATCTCAGCTGCGAAGGAAACCTTGTGTTTGAAACCATGGTCGCTGGAACTGCTGAAACAGGGAGTTTTGTCGTTAAAAATATAGGCGAAACTGGTTCTCGTCTTGATTGGGAAATCATTGAGACTCCCGATTGGGGAACTTGGCAGTTTTTCCCAGAACATGGTGAAGACCTTCAAGCAGACGGTCAAGAATTCAGCGTTTTTGTCGTTGTCACAGCACCTGATGAAAAACAATCAAATTTCACTGGGGAAATTGTTATAGAAAATTCACATAACATATCTGATTTCTGTTCAGTACCAGTCACCCTTTCCACATCACATCAAAACTCCCATCCGATGTTTCCAATATTTAATCGAATTATCCAGCGCTTCGAGACATTTCTTACGCCGTTTTTTCAGTGGGCTAGTACTATGCTTCAACGAATTCAAAATCTGATATGCCTTGGTGGCAGGACATGAGAAAACAGGGCTGTTTTCTCAGTCTCCTTCTTGCTACTTTTTTAATCTTCCTCTTCATTGGTTCATCGATATCCATCAGTGGTCTAAAAAAATCTCAATTGCCACCAAATTCGATACAGCTTGAGTATATATTTTCAGACCCCATCCTCACCCAAAAGATAATTGATGATCAACCCTATGATTTCGTGCAGATACCGGGTATAAGTCAGTCAGCAAATCCCGAACATCCCCTACTACCTATTCAATCAGCAATCATTTTGCTTCCGGCAAACTCGCAGCTAGAAGATATCAGGTGTTCTTCAGATGAAACAATATCGTTAGGAAGTGGATTTCGTCTGAAAAATGCAGAATATCCTGTACCTTTTTGCACTGTTAAGAATCGAGTTATACCAGCTATTTCAGAGCCGTCACCGTCTGATAGTAGCTCGTATAGGGTTATTGGCACCTATTACTTCAGGGGCTATCAACTGCTAGTTCTTCAGTTGAAACCCATAGTATATGATTCTTCTGATCAGTCACTTTGCTTTTCCTCTAATATTCAGCTTACCATACAGACATCTTCGACAGATAAAAACCTTTCACCTCTGTATCGAGACAGCTATGGGGACTATCTTGCTGTACAAAACAGAGTTGATAACCCTGAGCAACTTCAAAGTTATCCGCTCTCCGCAGATCAGCCACGAACTACGGGGTTTTCACCTCATCATCTTCTCATTATTACTACAGAACAACTGAAGGAGGGATTTTTGCCCTTGAAATCTGTCCATGAAGAGCAAGGCTTACAGACATCTATTGTTACAATAGAAGAAATAAATAGGACAACACCCCAAGCGATTCGAGAATATATCTCAACGGAGTATCTTGATCAAGGCGTAGATTATGTGTTACTCGGTGGGGATACGGAGCAGGTCCCTGCTCAGCAACTTTGGGTTGAGGCATGGTCTGGTGGAGACGTCATGGAGATGCCTTCGGATTTTTACTATGGATGCCTGGATGGAACGTTTAACTATGATAATGATGATAAATGGGGTGAACCAGATGATGGCGATGAAGGTGGCGATGTTGATCTTATTGCTGAAGTCTATGTGGGACGTGCCTGTGTTGATACGCTCAGTGAGGTCGAGAATTTTGTTGAAAAAACCTGTACCTATCTCACCGTTGAAGATCCCTGTCTTAGTACGGCGTTGATGGTTGGGGAGGATCTTGGTTTTACTGGAGTGGCACGATGGGGTGGAAATTCGATGGATGACTTGATCGATCAGTGTGACAAGTATTGGTATACTACTATGGGTATCCCCTCTGGCGTGTATGCAATCGATAAGCTGTATGATAGAAACTGGTCTGATAATAATTGGCCGAAATCCGAACTCATCGACCGGATAAATCAGAATGTCGGTTTAATTAATCATGATGGACATGCGTTTTATCAAACAAATATGAAACTTTCTATCCTTGATGTAGAACAAGAGCTTACAAATGAGTATCCCGCTTTTATGTATTCACAGGGTTGTATGGCTGGTGGATTTGATAATCCTACTGGTGTAGATTGTATTGCAGAATCGTTTACGGTGAAAACGGCTCATGCGGCATTTGCAGGGATTTGGAATGCGCGGTATGGCTGGGGTGCACAAGGAACAACAGATGGTCCTTCACAGCGGTTTCATCGGGAGTTTTATGATGCCATATTTGAAGAAAGTTTTACTTCGCTTGGTCAGGCAAATCAGGATTCCAAGGAGGATAACCTCTATCGAATTAATGAAGGATGTATGCGATGGGTCTACTATGGGTTAAATCTTTTTGGAGATCCCACCCTGATCATAGAACTCAGTGCGCCACCTGAAACTCCAGGCGCCCCTGCGGGGCCAGGAGGTCTCTCTGTTAATAGGAATCATACGTTTTTTACCTCAGCGGTTTCTGATCCGGAGGGTGATGAGGTGTTTTATCTTTTTGATTGGGGTGATGGAACAACAAGTGGATGGCGTTCTGAACCGAAATCCTTTCATCTATGGAAAGAACAAGGCAGCTATCTTGTTCGAGTAAAAGCTCGTGATTCGTATGGGGTGCAAAGTGACTGGTCTCCGGCTAAACAGGTCACCGTCACCAGTCTTTTGTTGCGGACGAAAACAGCTCCGATAAAACTCTTTGGTGAAGTTATTAATATGGGTGATTTTGCTGTTTCTGAGATGAATATTACACTTACGGTTACTGCTTTAGAGGGTATTCTTTTGTATCCTCGTCATCCAAAAACGATTGCCTTGTATGATTTGAACTGTGGAGATATTGGTTCGGTAGAGACTGCTCAGTTTGGGCTTGGTAGAATTCAAATCTGTGTCTCTGTTGGACGTGAAAATCTTACTTCCTTTGCGTTGTCTTTAGGTCCGTTTGTAATCAGCTAAATTATATCGTGTAACGATATCGAAATGCTCCTTTAGATGACTGCATAGCGGGTATTGCTGATTTACTTTTGAATAGTATTTTTTGATGTAATATTTTAATATAATAATTTTTATACAAAAAGTTTAAATAGGCAAAATACTGTTTTCAGATTGCTACTATAAAAAATTAGTGGTTTTTATGATTCGCACAAAAGTCATCAATGATTCTGCAGATTTAGTCTCTATTATCAGAGCCTTTGATTCATCCATTAAAAAAGAGGTGTTTCTCCGTATTTCCGATGATTGGACCCCCACCAGCGTTATCATTCATGAATATGGAGATGAAGGAAGAGACGCGGTTGAATACTTTGAGAAAATGAAACTTGCTGAGACCAAATGGACGACACCTAATGAAGGAATCAATGGGAAACCACAAAAGATGTACCGCTCGTTTTATTCCCTTTTCAACATCAACATCTCCTGTCCGGTCAATGAGATTAGCGAGATCTTTAACATATCGGTTCTTGATGAACAGAATTTCTCAGAACTAGAGGAAGAAATCTATGATTTTATCGGCGAAAATGGAACCTTCGGAAACAAGGTCTCTGAAACCTTTAACATTTCAAATACCGCACTCAAGGCGCTGGTGAAACGATCCAATAAATTTAACTACACGGGTCTAAAGATTACACGAAAATAAACTCTGTTTTTTCCCCGTTGTATTTTTAAAGAACTGAAAGATACAGCTTGTAAATGGACTACATTGTCGTTGCCCAAGCCCTCTGGATCGTCATCCCTATCTGTATGACCAATGCAAGCGCGGTTCTCGTGGGCGGTGGCATCCCCATTGATTTTGGAAAGATCTGGCGAGATAACCGACGGATCCTTGGGGATGGAAAAACCTGGAGGGGCCTGTTCTCAGGGACCTTTCTTGGCATGACTCTTGGCTTTGGCCTGGTTATTGCCGCCCGCTTTCTGCAACAGACCGACTACTCCTTTCTTAATCTTACCGATTTTGAAGGATTTCCCCTCATGATCCCTCTTCTCTTTTCCCTCTGCTTCGGTGCACTCCTTGGTGACATTATTGAAAGCTTTTTTAAACGAAGAATTGGAAAAGACCGCGGTCAGGACTGGCGGGTCTTTGATCAACTCGATTTTATCGTTGGTGCCTTGTTCTTTTGTTTCTTAATGAGCACTATGCTTGAAGCTAGTGGCGTTACTGATTATAATTGGTTCCTTCAGCATCTTTTTCCCTGGCAGACTGTGGTTCTGCTTCTTGTAACTCCTTTTATTCATATCCTTGGAAATGTGCTCTTTGGTCATAAAAAACAACAGCAGGCAAAAACATAAAAACCATCCAGTATCTATGTGCTGATACCATTTCTTTTGAGCGATGAAAGACATGAAAAAAACCACACATAATTTATCTGCAAAAAACACCTCGAAACAAAACAAGCAGGAAATGAACGAAGATTTAAAAAAATGGTTGAAGGGAGAAAAAAAGAGGCAGTCCGATGGCAAAAAGACATCTGCGAAAAAGAAAAAGATAAAGGGGAAATGTGAAATCTGTGGAGAGAATCCTGCGGCTACAACCTGTATTAAATGTGGCCGAACCGTGTGTACCTCTTGTTATTATCATCTTGTTGGGTTATGTGAGAAATGTCTTTCACCTGATATTGCGGAGAAATGGAAAAATAAAAACCCCGATTGGAAGGAAGAACTGGGTGTCGATTGGGTGGAATAATTACTCTTTTTTTTCACGCTTGATTCGTTCACCCTCCAAAGAGAGTGCGAGCATGGCTCGAGCGGTTCTCCAGGATGAAGGAAATATGGGGACGCCTGCGGCTTTGAGATCGAGGACCATATCTTCGAATTCTTTGCCGCCTACCCAGCAGCCCAGTATAGGTTTTTTAAATTCTTCATGCAGTCTTCGTTCTCGCACCATTTTTAAAATCGCTCCGGTATATTCCCGAGGTCGAGCATAACCTGCATGCACCGATGCGACAATGATACCATCGATATTAGGATCTTCGAGGAGTGCTCGTGTGGCTGCTTCGTAGCGTTCAAATCCAGCATCAGCAACAAGGTCTACCGGGTTGTTTGGATGGATGAGATCCGGGAGGATGTCATCGATTTTCTTATATGTTTTTTTCGAAAGCTTGGGGATGACTAGGCCGTTTGCTTCGCATGCGTCGGTAAGTAGAATTCCCAGGCCGCCGCCGTTGGTGATGATGCCGATGCGGTTGCCTTGTGCGTTGGGTTGTCCTGCAAGGGCGCGTGCCATGTCAAAGAGTTCGACGACATCTCGGCAGCGGATGCCTCCGGCTTGTCTGATGGCAGCGCCGTAGATTTTGTCACTTCCCGCCATGGATCCGGTGTGTGATGCGGTTGCTCGTGCTCCTGCCTGACTTCGTCCTGCCTTGACGACCAGGACTGGTTTTTTGCATGCTTTGATGCTGTTCATAAATTGGCGTCCGTCTTTGAGTGCTTCGATGTAGAGTCCGATGACTTTGGTTTCATCGTCCTCTGCAAAATAATCGATGAGATCATCATCGTCAAGGTCGAGTTTGTTTCCGACTCCGACGATTTTTGAAAGACCGACAAACTCGTTGTTTGCCAGATAAATCATGCCCATTCCAAGTGCTCCGCTTTGGCTGATTAGCGCAAGGTTTCCCTTTCGAGGCATACCAAACACAAAGGAGGCATCCAGATCATCTGATGCGTTCTTGTATCCCATCGTGTTTGGTCCGAGGATGTGCAGATTGGTTCCTTTGATGAGGGATGCGATTTCGTGTTCCATGTCTTCTCTTCCAACTTCGCCGAAACCTGAGGAGATGATAATGGCCCATTTGATGTCTTTTTTAACACAGTCCTTGATGATTGATTTGACAATCGGTGCGGGTACGGCAATAATGGCAAGATCGATTTTTTTTGGAACATCCGTGAGTTTTGGGTAGCATTTCAGTCTGAGGATTTCTTCTTCATTTGGATTAATGGGGTAAATATCGCAGTCATAATCTGAGATGAGAATATTTTTTAGGGCGGAATGACCGATTTTGGTGCTGGTGTTTGATGCACCAACGACAGCGATGCTTTTTGGTTTGAAAAAGGAGTCGAGATTGGATTTTTTCATGCTCATTTCACCGAGAAATCAAATATATATGCTGGACATCAGATGGTATTACTTAAACCTAGTGAAAAAGATATATATTTATATATCTAAATATATTGCTTCATAATAGAAATAACTTCAGCGCTATTTTTAGCTTTTTGGTATTCTTCAAGAGGTTCTCTATTCAACTTCATAAACTGCGGTGCCCACTTGTATATTTGAAGAATTTTCTGAGCTTGATCTGCTTTTCCAAGAATAGAAAGTGATCCAGCAAACGCCTCCAACGTGGTAAGTTTAAATGGTTTTCCATAGTTAACTGGATTTACTGCCACTAGAAATGGAAGCGCCCGAGAGACTCCATATGTTGATAATTTTTTAAAAACCTCTTCGGCATGTTTCCATGAGCAGTCAACAGCAATAATCCCTCTTTTTTCAGCCAGATTACTATCTGCAGGAGAAAGACTTTGTTCTGCATAGGGATGCAACACTATTGCCCCTCGAGGGAGACACCTGATCTGATGGACCACGTTTGCTAGATCAAATCGTTGCATCTTTTTTGCACTACATTTTTTAGGGTCATCATCGTTGAGATGATACACATATAATTTGATTTGCTCACTCATTGATCATCACATCAAGAACGACATGTGAAACACCAGGGGCGTAGGACTTGATAATATGTGATTTCACCCTTGTTATCTTTCTATTCTTTTTTTGTGCAAACCGATCAAGACGCTTGCAGGACTGCTTCACAATATTTCCCACTGCACCGGTTTCATGATAATGAAGAATGCCCTTGTTGTCTTTTAGACAGTTAAAAGCGACAGGGAGATACTGCCAGGTATCCTTCAGATACCCCATGATCACCCGATCAGCAACACCCTGTGGAGCAGTCTTGCGGTTATCACCAAATACTGGTCTGATCAAATGAGTGACATCATTCAGAACAATATTTTCTTTCAAATACTCAAAGGCAACCGGATTCATCTCACAAGAAAAAACTCTCTGCGGACTACTGTGCACGGCGATAGGAAGCGAGAAATACCCGATTCCTGCAAATAAATCAACGACGACCTCACCATCAGAAACAACACGGCCCATACGAATCCGCTCATCCATGTTACCCGAAGAAAACATTACTCTTTTGGGATTTAATTTGTAGCGCACCGTATTTTCCACATGAACAGTTTCTGTATCTGGTAGTCCATAGAGCAGAACAACTTGTGGTTCTCGATACACACCAGAGATACCTCCCACATCCTGTAACACGGATTTACAGTCCAACACGTCTGCATATAGTTGTGCAACCTGCTCAGCATACCCACTGAGCTCCTCTGGAATTTTTAGAAGAAGCACATCACCGATTTTTTCCCACTTCCGCGGTAGATTTTTCACAAGTGATTCCGAGAGAAAACCTGATGCATGCTTTTGAATCTGCTCAAAGGGGGTTTCTGGCATATCAGATGACAATACAGTTCCTCCTATAAATCTCATCGTAAGCCAACAACTCTAAAAATACCTACCGCTTTACCCTCTGCTGGATGGACTTTTTTCCGTACACGCCACGTAAAAATCAGGACAACATCATCCGTGATGTCACCAACGCAATCAACGCTCATACCCATTTTGTCTTCGAATCAGGGACCGGGACGGGAAAAACCATCTGCACGCTCTCTGCAGCACTGCCTCTTTCCCTTGAGCAGGAGAAAAAAATCATCTACACCACCCGTACAAACGCTCAACAACGCCAGGTCATCATGGAACTGCGGGCGATAAAAGAAAAAACCCAAAATAACCAGATCCATGGTGTGGGCATGCAGGGCCGTGCAAACATGTGTATTCTTGCACGAGATGATCCAGATATTGCCAATGGCTCCTCAGAAGAACTCTCCCGGTTCTGCGCTAACCAAAAAAAACAGGCAACCAACCCCCAAAAACGTAAGGGCTGCCCGTATTATCGGGCGTTTCTTCACAATAAAGACCTTGTGTCAGAAACAATTCAGTGGGCCAAACAACACGTGCCCACCGCAGAAGAAATGATCAGCTACTGCAAAAAACATACCATCTGCCCCTATGAAGTAAACAAACAACTCATGGCCGAATCCCTTCTCGTTGTGGTCCCCTACATCTATATTTTTGACAAAAACATCCGCAACATGCTTCTTGACTGGCTCTCAATTGCAGAAGAAGACATCATTCTCATCATCGATGAAGCACATAACCTCCCGGATTATCTCCGCGATATTCATTCCGCACAGCTCACTTATTTCATGCTGAAAACCTGTCTTATTGAGGCAGATAAATTCGGTGATCCTTCACTTGCTGATGGACGAATTCTGGTCTCAGAATTCTGCAAAATGCTCATCGAAATTGTCAACTCACTACGGGATAATTACATCTACGGTCTGCTTGAAAACGGGTTGCGAAGAGTATCAAAATATGAAAAAGAAGACGCACTCATCCCCTCCCACGAACTAGAAACAGAGATACTCAGCAGACTGAAGATCACCTCACAAGTCCTTCAAGACATCATCGCCGATCTTGTAGCCTATGGTGAAAAAATCCAGGAATACCGGCAAAAAGAAGGAAAACTTCCCCGCTCGTTTCTGCATAAACTCGGCGTGTTTTTACAGTTCTGGACCGCCATTGAGATGGACCAATACATCAAACTCGTCGTTGATACCACCCGGGCTAAAAACCCACGCATCGAAGCATATTGCCTGGATCCATCCGTGGGCGCCGGTATTTTTTCAGAGGTGCACTCAACCATTCACATGTCCGGCACGCTCAAACCACTTGAGGAATACCGTGACTCCCTCGACCTCCCAACTGATACAGGACTTGTCTTTTATCCTTCTCCCTTTCCCAAAGAAAATCGAAAAATCTTGTACACCCGCGATGTCACCACACGATATGAAGACATCATGCGAAATGAAGAAAATCTTACCAAAATGTGGACGTATATTCAAGAGATCTGCAACACCTTTCCTCAGAACACCATTGTGTTTTTCCCTAGTTTCAATATTCTCTCATCGTTTAAACAACAGCAGCAATACAATGACATCCAACGACTGCTCTACATTGAGGAACAGTCCATGTCTCAGATGGACCTCATGGACTTAGTTACTGATTTTAAGACCTGTGGTGAATCACAAGGCAAAGGTGCAGCGTTACTGTCTGTGATGGGTGGCCGCATCAGTGAAGGGATGGATTTTCCCGCTAAACAGCTTGAAATCGCAGTCATCGTAGGTATTCCCTATCCTAAACCAACAGCTCGACAGCGTGGGCTAAAGAAATATTATGATCTCAAATTTGGTAAAGGCTGGGAGTATACCGTGGAGGCCCCCACAGCTCGAAAACTCCAACAATCGATTGGTCGATTGATTCGCACGGAAACTGATCGAGGACTTGCATTGATTTTAGATAAACGAGCAGTTCGTTTCAAAAAATATCTCAATGATCTCTCGCAATCTTCTGATGTTCTCTCGGATATTCATTCATTTCTCAAAAAAATCTAATATCATCGGTTTCTCTTTTTTTGTTTATTTCGAAATCTTGTTAAAAGCATAAACGATTGTAGATTTTTAGTGACTATACAACGAATACCTTTTGGGGAGAGATCTTTTTCAGATGGATACTAAAAAACAACAAGCAGTGCTGGTGCTTGAGGATGGATCCTGTTTTGTAGGATGGAGTTTTGGTGCTCAGAAAGCGGTTTCTGGAGAGGTGGTGTTTAACACAGGGATGGTGGGATACCCTGAGGGTCTTACCGATCCTTCGTATCATGGTCAGATTCTGATGCTCACCTATCCATTGATTGGTAATTATGGAGTTCCTGGTGATACCAAGCAGGATGGTTTGTTTCGTTTTTTTGAGTCCGATCGTATCCAGGTTGAGGGCTTGGTGGTATCAGAGTACTCACACCAGTATTCACATTGGAATGCAACCCGTTCGCTTTCAAAATGGATGAAACAATACAATATCCCCGGCATTACGGGGATTGATACGCGTGCGTTGACTAAAAAAATCAGAATAAAGGGAACGCTTGCGGGAAAAATTGTGTACGACAGCGAAGATGTTGATTTTGAAGATGTCAACAAACGCAACCTCGCATCAGAGGTAAGCATCGCAGAGCCACACAAATATGGGGTAGGTGACAAACAGGTTGTGCTGGTTGACTGTGGGACCAAGCATAACATTATTCGAGCGTTTCTCTCCCGAGGGTTTTCTGTACTTCGGGTGCCATGGGATTATGATTTTCTCAAAGAGGAAGCCGCAGGGGTGATTGTCTCGAATGGTCCGGGGAATCCAAAAAAATGCACTACGACCATCAAGCATGTCCGCCGAGCGATGGATGAACATATTCCGCTTCTTGGCATCTGTTTGGGCTCTCAGATTCTTGGTCTTGCCGCAGAGGCAAACACGTATAAGCTGAAGTATGGGCATCGCAGTCATAATCAGCCCTGCATGGAGACGGGGACACGCCGGTGTTACATTACCTCACAGAATCATGGGTATGCTATTGATGCAGAGACCCTTCCGCAGGATTGGCGGGAGTGGTTTTGTAATCATAACGATGGCACCAATGAAGGCATCATGCATCTTTCCAAGCCTTTTTTTGGTGCACAGTTTCACCCTGAGGCATCACCAGGTCCTGATGATACCGAGTTTTTATTTGACATGTTTGTACGGGCGATGAGATGATACAGAAGGGGATGAAAAAGAAGATACGTAAGGTGCTCATCCTTGGCTCCGGTGCGATTCGTATTGGGCAGGCCGGAGAGTTTGATTACTCTGGAAGTCAGGCGATCAAAGCGTTAAAGGAAGAAGGGATTACAACAATTTTGCTGAATCCTAATATTGCCACCATTCAGACCTCTGAGTATCTTGCTGATAAAGTATATTTTCTCCCCTTGGATGTGCATTTTGTCGGATCTGTTATCAAAAAAGAAAAACCAGATGGAATACTGTTGAGTTTTGGTGGGCAAACTGCGCTCAATGTCGGGGTGCAGCTACATGAGCAGGGAATTCTACAAAAGTATCATGTCACTGTTCTGGGCACCCCTATACCGTCGATTCTTGCCACCGAAGATCGAGATGAGTTTGTCCAAAAAATCAAAGAAATCGGGCTGAAGGTTCCCAGAAGCATCGCTGTAACCTACGTTGAGCAGGCTCTTGCAGCAGCTGATGAGATCGGCTATCCGGTGATGTGCCGGATCGCCTATGCCCTGGGCGGTCTGGGTTCAGGTGTCGCGCGGACAAAAAAACAACTGCAGGATCTGGCAGAAAAAGCGTTTTCTCATACCAAACAAATCCTTATTGAGGAGTACTGTGGCGGCTGGAAGGAACTTGAGTATGAAGTCGTACGAGACCGGTTTGATAACTGTATTGTGGTCTGCTCCATGGAAAATGTTGATCCTATGGGGATACACACCGGTGAAAGCATTGTTGTTGCACCCGTACAGACGCTTTCCTCATCTGAACATTTTAAACTCCGATCGATAGCAATCAAGGTCATCCGTCATCTTGGCATTGTTGGGGAATGCAACATTCAATTCGCCCTTGATCCAAAGTCCGAGGACTATCGTATCATAGAGGTAAACGCCCGGTTGAGCCGTAGCTCTGCCCTGGCCTCCAAGGCAACTGGGTATCCTCTCGCCTTTATCGCTGCAAAACTTGCCCTTGGAAAAAATCTCACCGACATCCGCAACATCATCACCAAAGAAACCTCCGCCTGCTTTGAACCCGCTCTGGACTACATCGTGGTCAAATACCCCCGCTGGGATCTTCAGAAATTCCAAAAAGTCAGCCTTAACATCGGATCAGAAATGAAATCCGTCGGAGAAGTCATGGCCTTAGGACGTAGCTTTGAAGAATCTCTACAAAAAGCAATCCGCATGCTGGACATCGGGTATAATGGACTGGTCTGCAACGCCATTTCCTTTAGAAATCTCGATCGAGAGCTTAAACAACCTACTGACAAACGCATGCTTGCCATCGCAGAAGCCTTCCGACAGGATTATTCTATTGAAAAAATTCATCAGCTCACGCATGTGGACTTCTGGTTTTTACATAAAATACAACACATCGTTGCAATTGAGAAAGAAGTACAAAAACACACCGCAACCTCGCTTCCCATTCACCTTCTCAAGAATGCAAAACAAAACGGGTTTTCCGATTACCAAATCGCACAGCTCACCAATACCGATGAACATATTATTCGAACCCTCCGAAAAAAAAAGGAAATCACCCCCGTGGTTAAACAAATAGACACGCTTGCCGCAGAATACCCAACAAAAACCAACTATCTCTACCTGACCTATCATGGCACCAGCGATGATCTCTCTTTTAGAGAGAAAAAACAAGTCATCGTTCTTGGCGGCGGCGCCTACCGAATCGGATCATCTGTTGAATTCGACTGGTGCTGTGTCAACGCCGTGATGTCTCTGCAGAACATGAAGTACACTTCCATTATGATCAACTGCAACCCAGAAACGGTGAGCACTGACTATGATATCTGCGATAAACTCTATTTTGAAGAACTCACCTTCGAACGCGTTCTCGACATCTACGAAAAAGAACATCCTCTTGGTATTATTGTCTCCATGGGCGGTCAGATACCAAACACTCTTGCCCTTCCACTTTCAAAACAGAATGTCACCATTCTTGGAACCTCGCCAGAGCATATCGACAACGCAGAAGACCGGCATAAATTCTCAAAGCTACTGGATACTCTTCAGATTGATCAACCCCAATGGAAGGAACTAACCAGCATGCAGGCCGCCGAACGTTTTGCAGAACAAGTTGGGTACCCCGTGCTTATCCGACCAAGCTATGTCCTCAGCGGCGCTGCGATGAGTATTGCTCTTAGCAAAAAAGAACTCCAAACTTACCTGAAAAAGGCATCAGCGGTGAGTAAAAAATACCCTGTGGTAATCAGTAAATTTATCACGGGTGCCAAAGAAATCGAACTTGATGCAGTTGCTAAAAACGGAACACTCTACTGCTATGCAATATCAGAGCATGTGGAAAACGCTGGCGTTCACTCCGGTGATGCCACCTTGGTACTTCCCCCGCAACGCACCTATCTAGAGACCATGCGGCGGGTGAAAATTATTGCTAAAAACATCGCAAAAGAACTCCAGATCACTGGTCCTTTCAATATTCAATTCATCGCCAAAGAGAACGATGTCAAAGTCATCGAACTCAACCTTCGATCCTCCCGTAGTTTTCCCTTTGCATCAAAAGTATTCAACATCAACTTTATCGATATCGCAACCAAAATCATCATGAACAAACGCCTCAAACCAATTGATCGATCCTCCTTTGATCTTGACTATGTGGGTGTGAAGGCTCCCCAGTTTTCTTTTACCCGTCTGAAAGGCTCAGATCCTGTTCTTGGGGTTGAGATGTCATCCACTGGTGAGGTGGCCTGTCTGGGTGATGATTTTAACGAGGCTTTCTTAAAGAGTCTGATCTCTGTTGGCTTTCGGTTTGCCATCAAAAACGTGTTATTGTCCACTGGACCCATATCAAATAAGGCTGAATTTCTAGAAAGCACTCGGGTGATGGAACAGTTAGGATTCACCTTTTATGCAACGAAGGGTACAGCAGATTTTATGAAAAAAAATGGTCTTAAGGCAAAGGTATTGTATTGGCCGCTTGACCAAAAAGAGCCCAATGTATTGTCCTACATTCAACAGAAGAAAGTTGATCTGGTTATAAATATTCCAAAAAATATTGAAAAAACGGAGCTGGACAATGATTATTTGATTCGAAGAAAAGCAGTTGATTTTAATGTTCCCCTTATTACCAATCTTCAGCTTGCCAAACGTTTTGTAGAGGCTATTTCTCATCGCAGTCTTGATGATTTATTGGTGAAAAGCTGGCAAGAATACTCCTAATATAGTAAAAGATAAACTGATGGATGGTGTTATTTTCTCGGTAGAAGATCGGGGATCCCATCTTTGATGGGGTAGGTGACATCGCATTTTTTGCAGATAAATGATCCTGTGATTATTTCATCGTTTTCTTGTTTTTTAACGTTTAGCTTAAGATCGCTCTTGCAGCTCGGGCAGCATAAGATCTTTATTAAATCCTTTTTCATGATGCGTGCAACCTGTTGTATGTTTTTTAGTCTTTTCCTAAATACATGGGTCGTCTCATCCCCACATCGGGATCATAAATAAACGCCCAGTCGGAGTCAGAGTTTTTTCTGGCGTCTTTTACATTCTGTAGATAGTTTTTGACCTGTGAATCCATTAGATCTGCTTGGTGGAGGACGACTGCTTCGGTGGTTTGTGGCATCCGTGGTGATCCGTATTCGTAGCGGCCATGGTGGCTTAAGATCATGTGGCGGAGTTGTAATTCAAGTGGTTCGGCAAAGGCTGTTCCTTTGTTTCGGAGTATGCCGATTTTTTCCTGTATCCAGCGGTCGCCCATGACGATGTGTCCGATGAAGTTGCCTTCATCGGTTTTGCCTATGGCGGCGGTGTATTCGTATTCTTTGAGTTTTCCGACATCATGAAGGATGGCTCCGCATATCACAAGATCCTGGTTGATATCTGGATATTGTGTGCAGATGGTTTTGGTGAGCTGTATGACGCCGACGGTGTGTTCGAGGTTTCCGCCGATGTAGTTATGGTGATGGGTCATCGCTGAGGGCGATGCTTTGAATTGTTTGACAAAGGTGGCGTCGTTGAAGAATTCGGCAAGTAGGGTTTGGAGTGATTTGTTGGTGAGATTTTTGATTTCTGTTTCGACGATTTTGTAGAGATTGTTAATTTCTTCTTCGGTGAGTGTGGCAAGAAAATCTGAGGCATCGTATTCTGTGGGTGCGCATTTTCGAAGACCACCGGTTTGTTCGTTGACTGATATTTGCATTTTTTCTTCAAAGATTTCAACTGCGCCGGTGCGTATCTGTATGACGTCTCCGATGTCGAAGCTGTCGTAGAGTCGTTTGACGCGGTCTTTGTTGTCTCCCCCCCAGTATTTGATGCTGATATCGCCGGTTTTGTCGCCTGCGATGAGTTCAAAGAAGGTTCCTCGTTTGTAAGGGCGGAGAGGTCGTTTGGATTTGACAGCGAAAAAGTCGCCGACTGCATCTCCCTCTCTGAGATTTTCGATGTATTGTTCTTTTTTGCGTTTCACAGAGTCTGCTTTTATCAGGTTTTGTTCGTTTTTTTTATCATACTGATAGATATCAGTCATAGGGTTTCATTCTCCTAATGGTTTAGTATTTTTTGCGTGGGTAGGGTATATGTTTTTCCTTCTTGTACGCGTGTGACGTGCATAGGGAAGTCTTGGAAGAGCTCGGGGTGTTCGGTGTGGATGGGGAAGAGGTGTTTTGGGTTGATTTTGTGGATGAGGTCTTTGAGATCTGGTCCGGAGATGTGTCCGGAGCAGTGTGATTGGACAAATTTGAGGTGGTAGTGGGTGAGCCAGTTGTGCATGCGTTCGTAGCTGATTTCCATTTCTTCGTTGAAGGGTTCGGAGAGGCTGTGGATGTAGACGCCGTGATGTGGTTTGAGATCGACCATTCGGTTGAAGTAGTAGAAGTTGAGGACGACCATGTACTGTGTGGGGTTTTTGGTGATGTCTTCGGCGGTGATAATGTTTTCATAATTCAGTCGTTTCTTTATATAGTAGTCGGTGTAGTCTTCGTCGATGTAGGTGCCGGTGAGGCGTTTGGGTTTGAGAAGTTTGATGTGCTTGTCGGTGCTGTTGGGGGCTTGTAGTTTTTTGTCTTGGTGGTATCGTTCGAGAAAGCAGGCGTGTTTGAAGCTGATGACCAGTGTTCTTCCGAGGTCTTTTGCGATTTGATAAAACGTGGTGAACCGGTCGATGTCTTTGAAGTTAAAGTCGACGATAGAAAGTTTTTTGCATTGCTCTATTTCCTGTTTGGACTGCTGGTAGACGTTTTGTTCGGATTCATCGGTTTGGGGGAGGTCGATGCGCGTTCCTTCGGTGATGAGGGCGACTGGTTTTGCTTTTCGTGCTTTTTGGATGAAGTCGGTGGTCATTTGTGCGTTTTTTCCATGCATGCGCAGATCGCCGGTGTAGACGATGGTTCCCTCTGAGGTGTGGATGAGAAAGCCGTAGGCACCGGGGACGCTGTGGTCGACATGGATGGGTTCGATGTCCAGGGATCCGATGTGTACGGTGTCGCCGGTTCGGAAGGTGTTGAAGGTGCGTTTGATAGGTGGTTTTTTGTAGTCGCCGCGGTAGATGGGTCGTTCTTTGTATTTTGTGACCTCGTTTTCGATGCTTCTGATGCATTGTTCTTCGATTGCTTGCAGGAGATATTTTGAGGTCTCCCCGCAGTAGACAGGTATGTCTTGGTGGAGAAAGGAGATGTAGTTGGCGTGATCGGCGTGGGCGTGACTTAAGAGGACTGCTTGGACGGTGACGTCTTCAGGGGTTCGTCCGAGATGGCTGAGCAGATCGGTTCGGTAGATGCCAGGGATGTCCGGGAGTAGGTTGAGTTCAAGAAAATCGCCGATGCCGTTTGCAGATCGGGGGGTGAGGAATTCCTCAAAGTACATGCCCCGTCGTTTAAAGCCCAGTCCGAAGTCAAGAAAGATGCGGGTGTCTTGATCTTCGAGAAGAATCTTGTTTCCGCCGATTTCGTCGACGCCGCCGTAAAAGCTTACTTGTGTCATATGAATGCCAACTCCCCACAGATAACTCTGTTTTTCTTGAAGGATAAAGGTGTCGGGGTATTATAATGTTTATTGTAAAAGCTTCGAATAAAAAACAGGGGAATACGTTCTGATGCGGCGGAGAGTTTCTTTGACGCTTTGGCACAAAAACTATAAATAGACCAAATATGTATATTATTTTAATATACAAAAGGTATCAAAATGGTATACAAATCAGCTGAGCAGTCGATGGTGCATATCCGTCTTTCCCCGTGGATGTATCAGCATATCACTCAAATAGCAGACCGGCTCGGGATGACGCTGAGTGATGTTATTCGTATGGGCATTAATGAGATCATCAAAAAAGAAGGAAGCACGACTGCTGCTCTATCTCCACTGCATACACCAGCATCTGTTGATCCCTACAAAAGACGTTCGTATACAAAAATCAAAGATACTGATCGATCACAGTTCGAACAACGCCTTAAAGAGATGCTCACCGAGCAAAACATCGAGGAATGGGTCGCTCAGGCGATCAAAACGATTCAAAAAGAAATTGAGATTCTCCAGGCTAAAATCCAGGAATACAAACAGAAAGGAAAAACAAAAGAAGTCGAAAGGCTCGAACGAGAACTTACTAAGCTGCAACAATCCCTTTCTGATCGAGCAGAATCCTATGTAGAAAAAGGAAAACCGCTTCCCACCGGAACACTGCATCTCGGTACAGAAGAAGCATCTTCTAAGAAATCGAAAAAAAAGAAAAAGCAATCTCATCTCTGATTTTTTATCTGTTGCAGATACTTTCGACGACCCCCTTTGTATCTTTTTAACATCACCCGCCTATGCCCCTGCGTACCACCAGATTTTTTCTGTAGGGGGCACCCATCTCTTATGAGCATACCACTTGTGCATCACTCGCACGCACCACAACATCGATCTCTTCTTCTCACTCAGCAGCGCTGCCAACCAGAGCTGTTCATCCACTCCGGCATCACCACTCTGGACCGTCTCCTCGGTGGCTTCAAAGCCGGGCAGCTCATCGCAATCGATGGCACCAGCGATCTCATAAAAGATCTCCCGGACCGCCTCTGTGCATCCACCTACCATACCTTCAAAAGCACCACCCTCTACCTGGACGGCGGCATGCAGGCAAACCCCTACCAACTCGCCTCATACGCTCGAAAGCTTCATCTCAACCAACACCATCTCCTCAAACATGTCTATCTCTGCCGTGCCTTTACCGTCTACCAACTCACCACACTCGTTGAAGAATACCTTGAACCCATGATCAAGCAGATCACCCCGCGCACCCTTATCATTGGCATGTTTCCCACCCTTTTTTTTGACCCTGATGTCCCTGCAAAAGAAGCTACCGCTCTTCTCACCTACACCCTGCAAAAACTCAACACACTTACCACCACCTACCGGCTCATCACCCTGCTTACCCATCACTCAAAAAGCTCCTTTTGGAAACGACGACCGCTCAAACCCCTCTTTTACCAGCATGCCCACGAAGTCGTTTCTCTTACCACCCGTCACCACTACACACATATTCATCTTCTCAACCAAAACACCACCGCACACATCAATCACTGCCATACCGCACAAAAAAGCCTTGACGACTTCACCCCGCTTCAAAAAATAGCGCCCTCGGTGGGAGGGACGCAGTAGGTGATACATGGACACATCCTGGACGTCTACCCTGACTTTCACCACAACACGATGACGATCTGGCTTACCGGAAGACATCGTCCCTATAAAATACACCCTCCCTACCATCCCAGCGTCTCCATCAAGGCATCCCATGAAAAACTCACCGCACTTGCCCGCACCCTTCGGCAGCTCCCTGAAATTAAACACTACTGCTTTACCTACAACAAAACAACACTGGGATCCTCCAAACCCACGCTTTTCCTAACGGTCATCCCAAAAACACTGGAAGCCTTCCACCGGCTCCCCGCCCTTATCGACTCCTGGGGAAACTACCATCACTACCAGCTCTACAACGTTGACATCCGCCTGCCCACCAGATACCTCAACGACCATCACCTCTTCTGCAACGCTCAGGTCAGCTGGGACGGCCGCCGTTTTCATCTCCATGATGATCAGTGGGCAATCGACTACCCTCTTCCTTCTTATAAAACTCTGCATCTGTCTGCCACCCGAAACACCACCGCACGAATCAAAACACATCATGACCCTCTCCGCGCTCTCATCCTTGATGACATGGAAATACAGGAAGAAAACGAGGCAGACACCCTGCTTTCGGCGATGAAACACCTCCAAACAACAGACCCAGATATCATCTACACCCACGACGGAGACAGCACACTTCTGCCCTACCTCTACCATCGTGCCAAACAGGCCGCAATCGGTCACCAGTTCACCCTGGGACGAGATCACATTCATGAAGCACCTGCAAAACAGGGAAAATCCTACTTCAGCTATGGCCACATCGTCTACCGACCACCCTTCTATACCCTCAAAGGACGCGTGCATCTTGACCAGAAAAACTCGTTTCTCTACGGCGAAAGCGGTCTGCGAGGGCTTCTGGACATCTCCCGCTGTGCAAACATCCCTCTGCAGATGCTCTCCCGCCTGGGACCCGGCACGGCGATCAGCCAGATACAGGTCAACACCGCTATGAGCCAGGACTATCTCATCCCCTGGAAGAAAAATCAACCGGAATCCTGGAAAACCAGCTGGGATCTTCTCAATGCCGACCGCGGCGGCCTCATCCTCGAACCACACATCGGCCTGCATGAAGGCGCAATCGAACTCGACTACGCCTCACTCTACCCCCACATCATGGTCCAACACAATATCAGCCCGGAAACCCTGCTCTGCTCCTGCTGCCCCACCTCCACACACCGAGTTCCTCAACTGAAGTATCCCATCTGCACCAAACAAAAAGGACTCATCCCCCAAGTCCTGGAGCCCATACTCAACAGACGATTCTGCTTTAAAGCACGCGCCCGACACCCCCAGTACAACACCAAAACATACGAAGAACTCCAACAAGCCTGGAAATGGATTCTTCTCGTCTGCTTCGGCTACACCGGCTACCGCAACGCCCGCTACGGACGCATCGAATGCCATGAAAGCATCACCGCCTACAGCCGCGACATCCTGCTTTCCACCATCAACCTCGTCGAACATCACGGTTACTACGTCCTGCATGGCATCGTCGACTCCCTGTGGATACAACCGTATACGCCCCGTCTCACCCCGGAGCAGCTCGCCAGACACATCAGCACCCACACAGGCATACGTATCGACATCGAAGCAACGTATCACTGGATCGTCTTTCTCCCCAGCAAAAACACCGACGTTGGTGCTCTCAACCGCTACTACGGCCTCAACACAGCAGGAAAACTACGCATCCGCGGTGTCGAACTCAGACAAAAAAACACACCACCGTTTCTTAAAGTCATGCAGAAAGAAATGCTTACCACGCTTGCCCAGGCACATACTACCACCGAATTCTACGAACAGATCCCCCATGCTCTCAAAATACCTCTCACGTTTTACCAACATCTTCTCGAAGGCACAGTCCCCCTACAAGACCTCCTCTTTACCATCCAGATCAGCCGAGACATCACCGACTACAAAGCAAACACGCTTACCAAAGCTGCACTGATACAACTCCGCGATGCAGGCATCCACTTTGAACCCGGACAAACCGTCCGCTACCTGGTCACCGACGAACACGCATCTGACCCCCGAAACCGAGTTAAAATCGCAGAATTTCTCACCGAAACAACCACCCCTGACCGTGATTTCTACCGGCGGCACCTCGCTAAATGCGCAGAAAGCCTACTGACCCCCTTTGGATACACCAAAGAAACATTCGAACACTATCTAAACACCAAAAAAATGAGGAAACAAACCTATGCAACACTTCTCAAAGGAACATGAACTCCGCCCGCCTGTCACTCACTACTTCCAACAACAAGGATACCAGGTATTTTCAGAAATACGCATCGGATACTGCCGCGCTGATCTCATCGCTCTCAACAACACCCACGTCATCGCAGTAGAACTCAAACTCAGCGATTGGAAAAAAGCACTCATCCAACTCAAAAACTACCAACTTGGCGCCGACTACGTCTACCTTGCTGTTCCTCTCATGAACATCTACAGCCTGCTGCGAAAACACCAATACACCCTCATTGGCAACCACATCGGAGTTCTTACGGTAAACGAACACACCAAACAAGTCCACACCCTCATTTCTGCACAACAATCAACGAAGACACTTGGAAAAATCACTATAGATGAAATAAATGGTACAAAGAGTAAGCTATTTAAGAGAAGAATGTTATAGTCTTTTGGTAACGGGGAGGTAGTATTATGCCAAAATCAAGCCGAGCCCAAATAGATAGAGATGAAAAAAAGATTCTTGCAGAACTCCAAACAAATGCAAAAGAAAGCATTGACAACATTGCAAAAAAATGCGGTTTTTCACGACAAAAAGTCTGGCGAATTATCAAACGACTGGAAAAAAACAAAACTATCTGGGGCTACTATGCCGTTGCTGATTTTGAAAAACTAGAACTCAAACATTTCTACATGCTCATCAAACGATCCAATAAACCAGCAGGCGATGCAATAGATAAAATCGTCAAGCTCACCATCCACAAAAAAGGAGAAGAACTTGGGGTTAATGTCATCTGCAGTAGCTATCTGCATGGAGCATTTGATTGGCTGTTTATTTTAACATCAAAAGATATCAAACAAATAAAGCGTTTTAGCGAAAGCCTCATGCGCGAGTATCAGCAAATCATTGATGGCATCGAACTTCTTGAGAATATTTTCCCCGTCAAAAAATGTGGCATGGTCAACCCCAATATCGAACGATTCAAAGAACTCTTTTGAAAAAAGTAGCTAAGTATTTATAGTAGCATACCGTTTTTTTCCACCTACCATATTGTAGGAAATGGAGGAGGCATAATAAAATGGTAACAATGTCTGAAATAAAATCAACCATGGCTGTTGCTATCGCGGGAGCGTTTGGATTCATCATCGCTCTCATCTGGAGAGATGTGATCATTGGAATGTTAAACATGGTTATTACCATGGATAAATTCCAAGATGCAGCTGGTGCTGCAATCGCAGTAGTTGTAGCAATTGTGATAACTCTTATCTGTGTCTTGGGTATCATTTATATCTCAAAATGGGGCGGCGTTAAGAAATAATTACCGCTCTTCTTCTCCTTTTTTTTTTATTTAGGAATTTTTTCTTTATACAACTATCAATTTCGTTAAATATTTCGAAACAAATTTAAATCTAAAATGTATACGTGTTGCATGATAGCAAGCGCTATCCGTTGGAGGAAGCGATGAGGAGAGAAGGAAGGGATTATCATTTTTCTTCATATTTTCCCCTTGAGAGAGAAATAGGCCCTTCCATTCTTCATCATGGTACCAACCCTCATGGATGTGGGGGTAAAAAAGAGAAGAAGAGGAGAAAAATCATATGAAGCGAAAAGAAGTATACGCCTTGGATAAGAATGATGATAAGGCAATTGATCTCTTTGTCAAACTTGGGATGCCTCGTAATTTGGCAAGAACGTTGATGTATATCTCACAAGTTGATGAATGTCAATGCTCAGACATCGAACAAGCTGCAAATCTTAGACAACCCGAAGTCAGTATTGCCATGCAGGAGCTACGCCGTCGACGATGGGTAAGAAAACGTGACCAGAAAAAAGACGGCAAAGGCCGGCCTGTGCACATTTATTCGCCGACACGTGATCTCAAACAGATTTTAAAGACTGTTGAAGAGGAAAAACTCAAAGAAGTTGAAACTGTTCAAAATGATATCACGCAGCTTCGTCAATTGTTAGGGACAAATTAATAAAGGGTTGACCCTCCCTTATTTTCTACTTTTTTTTTTTTATTCGATTGTTACGCGGTAACCGCCATCAGGTTTACCGGGGTCTTTTTTCTTAAGGACGATGTCTAAGATTCCGTTTTTGTAGGTTGCTTTGGTGGTTTTTGGTTTCACATCGCAGGGGAGATCAATGGTTTTGTGGTATTTTCTCTGCGGGTCGGCGACATGGATGTTGAGGATGGTGTCTGTGACGTTGAGATCGATGTTGTCTTTTTCGACGCCGGGGAGTTCGACGGTTATTGCGACATCGCTTTCTCCTTCAATGATGTCGGAGAGTGGTTCTTGTTCGTCGGAGATGCGTGCGGTTCCTTGGGGTGTTTTTTTGGGTTTGTTTCCAAATTCCTGGATGTGTGGTTTGCCGTCTGGTCCAAGGTTGATGCTGAATCCGTGGATGAACCTCTTGTTTGGTTCCATGCCGTTTTTTATGATGTCTTCTATGATGTCTTTGAAGTTGTTTTGTTCGAATATTTTTTGCATTTCATCAAAGATTTTTTCGAATTCGTCGTCTGAGATGAAGTCGAAGGGATTTTTTCTTTTTCGATTTCTGTTATTATCAAATGGCTCCATGCCATGCCTCCTTTTGTCGTCACCCCTATACTTGTTAGAGCTTCTATTTAAATGTTGCGGTCTATGTTAGGAGAGTTCTTTTTCGAGCTCTTCAAGTAGTTTTTTTGCTTTTCTATTAAGTTTTGTGGGTGTTTTGATGTCAATTTCGATGTACATGTTTCCCTGTCTGCTGCCCTGGATGCGGGGCATTCCTTTGTTTTTCAGGGTGATGAGATCACCAGGTTGTGTCCCGCTTGGGATTTTAATGGTTTCGGTGCTGGTGATGGTGGGTATGGAGAGTTGTGCTCCGAGTGCGGCTTGGGGAAAGGTGATGGTTTGTTTTTGAACGAGGTCGTCTCCTCGTCGGTGGAACTGTGGGTGTTTTTTCATGTGTATGACGATGTAGAGATCGCCGTCGATACCTTGTTTTCCCAGTCGTTCTCCTTGTCCTTCGAGGCGGAGTTGTGATCCTTCGTCGACACCTGGTGGTATTTTTAGTTCGATGGTTCGGGTACGGCGGATAAGTCCCTGTCCTTTGCAGTCGGGGCAGGGTGTGTCTATGATAGTTCCTTGTCCTCTGCATTGTGGGCAGGTGGTGATCTGGGTCATCATGCCAAAGGCGGTGCGTCGTGATTGCTGGGCTTGTCCGGTGCCGTTGCATTTCGGGCAGGGTTTGGGTTGTGTTCCTGGTTTGGCACCGGATCCTTTGCAGGTCTCGCAGGGTTCGGTGCGGGGGATGCGTATGTCGGTTTCCATGCCGTGGTAGGCATCTTCAAGGCTGATTTCGATGTCATAGCGGAGATCGCGGCCCTGTGGTCGGTGGGGTTGTCTGCGAAATCCGGTTCGTCGTCCAAAGAATTGATCAAAGATGTCTTCGACGCCGAATCCAAAATCAAATCCCATGTTTCGAAAGATGTCCTGAAAATCGGTGCCGCGGAAGATATCTTCGGTACTGTATCGTTGATCGATTCCTGCATGACCATACTGATCATACATCTGGCGTTTTTCATCATCGCTTAAAACCGCGTAGGCTTCTGAGATTTCTTTGAATTTTTCTGTTGCTTCTTTTGATGGATTTTTGTCTGGATGATACTTGAGCGCAAGCTTTCTATAGGCTTTTTTAATTTGTTTTTTGTCTGCATCTTTGGGTACGCCAAGGATCTCGTAGTAATCTTGTTTGGTCATGGTTTTTGTGGTGGTAATTCAGAAGTAGTATTTGATTGTTTTCAATGCTTATAGGATGGTCTGCATTACCTGGGAGAGTAGATCTCCGAAGAAAAAGGAGAAGAGGTAGCCGGCAAGCAGTGGTATCATGAAGGGAATTTTGGGGGTGACCCAGATGTGTTTGATGCCTCGTTTTTCAAAGGCATCCCATTCTTCATTGGTTTCAAACTGGGTGGGCATGTAGGAGAATTTTCGTTTTCCATCCTCATATTTTTCCAGAGGCCAGACGTATTTGTTTCGCGCTTTTTGTACGCCTATTTTGTACCCCAGAAACAGGTAGGGAAATTCAATGTTTTTCTGTAGTAGATTGTAGATGCACAGGCTGAGGGGAATAATTAAGAAGAGAACTACTGAGTTGGTAAATATTGTCCAGGGAAAAAAGGGGATAACAGAATCCCACAGAGGATATGAGTTGATCACTGGGTGAAAGGGTACAAGCAGGCCGATGGCCATGAGTGCTTTTGCATCGGCGCCTCCGAACAGTAGGCGGAGCTGGAAAAACAGCCACATCAGCCCGATCCAGATAGGGATCATTATAAGCAGCATGATATTGGAGATGCCGGTGGTGAGGTATTGAATGATGAGAAGGATGCCTCCGATAGCGGCCATTGCAATCCAGAGGTAGTTTGCGGCCCGCCGGGTTTTAATGTCGGTGTAGGATGCGTAGGCGAGAATTAGTGTTCCGATGAGCAGTCTGATGATGTCAAAGATAAGAGGATCTTCTATCATAGGTCAAGGGTGAGATATTGCATAATTTGTCTTAAAGGTACTGATTTGATAAAAATGATGATCACCTGCTTTTAATCTCGTTTTTTTTAAAGATATCTTGCAGTTCAGAGTAATCTTGTAAAATCGTCATATACTTTTTTTCTATGTCCTATAAATAAGAGTATTACTTGATTTGTATTGAAGTCTATTTCGTAGATCGCTCGATAGTCACCAATGTGTATCCGCCAGTACTCTGAATGTTTTAATTTTTTTCCTTTTTTCTGGTTAGTACTTAAGATTCGGAGACTATTTTTTATTTTTACTTTAAGAGTCTCGTCACTTTTTTCAAGGAAGTCATGTGCCTTTGGATGCAGTAATATTGAATATCGCATCCTTGTTACTCCAAGGGAACTAAGTCTTCAGGATGTTCTTTTGCTTCTTTGCTTCTTTTTGCTAATAGGTGATAGAATTCTCTGGTTTTTTCTCGTTCTTCATATTGACTTAGAACGATTCGTATGGCATCGCTTCGGCTTTTGAATCGTCCTTTTTTGATCCATTCATCTAAGGCTATTAGTAAATTTTTTGGAATTCTGACTTGGACCTGTTCCATAATGTAAACATAAATGTTTACAAATATTTATAGTTTTTTACATTGTTCGAATGTTAGATATGGAATTTCTTTTTTTAGGGCATATCCGCTCCTACTTTGCAGAAATGGTTTGTCTGCTACATTAGGTTATTTCGGGATGAAGCGTTCTTCTCCTATCATTTTAAATAGTAGCACTACACATATAGAGTATTGGTATATGAAATCAGAACAAAAAAAACGGATAATTGAGCTAATCGAAAGTAAGCGTGAAATGATTCAGTATTGTGCTAAAGTTCACTAAGGTTTTTTATCTTGAATAATTCTTTTTTAACCATTGTTCAATTGTGTTTCCGTATTCTGAACGTATGAGGTTATGTATTTTCTGTCTTTTTATAAACTAAGGCCGAGAATACTGCGTGGACCGTAGTGAAACGAAGGGCCC